>CAZGFN010000059.1:0-14139 GCA_964524945.1 uncultured Isosphaeraceae bacterium | reverse complement strand
CCCCCCCCCCCCCCCCCCCCCCCCCCCCCCCCCCCCCCCCCCCCCCCCCGAACCGTGGGGATTGAATCAGGTGGGTTGCCCCCCGTGGGGGTGAATCGGGGGGCAAAGGCCGAGGTGGGATTCGAACCCACGAAATAACGGATTTGCAATCCGTCCCCTTAGTCCACTTGGGTACTCGGCCTAAGGGCGCAGAGGATACACGCCACATGGGTGTGGATGGGGCTACGAGATCATGTGACCAGAGGAGGAATGGCACTGTTTCCGCTAGGCTGACGCTCATGCTCGTCACACCCCTCCTCATGTTGATGCTCTCGCAGGCCGCTCCGGCGCCCCACCCGACGCCGCCAATCGCTCCATTATTGTCTGATGGTTCGCTTCTCACAGCCGCTCGGGGGGAGATGGTCCGGCCTCATGCGGGTGACCCATGGCATTTCCGCATTGATTCACCCACTGTCGGATCTAAGGTTGCGGTTCGCGATTTGGTGCTCATGCCCAGCCGCGTCTTGGAAGACATGGAGCGTTCCCAAGAGCGTGCCGGTGGCCATGCGACAATGGTCGTGACTGGCGAGGTGACGGTCTTTGATGGTCGGAATTGGCTGATGCCCAAACATGCCGAACTCTTAACTGCGCCCGCAACGCGGGAGGTCCCTTCGGAAGTACCTGCCGACCCATCAACTGATGTGACACCTCCAGAGGATGACTCCATGCGTTCCGCTGGTCCAGCTGGCGACAGCATTGCTGACATCGTGGCGGATCTACAGAACTCCGTGTCGCTCTTGCCCCAGACTGTTGATGATGGCGTGGCATCTGACGCGATGACTCAGGCAGAACCTGACGGCGCGTTGATTGTGTCGCGGCGTGGTCGCCTCCTTCGCGGTCATCATGGCGCGTGGGTGTTCGTCTTTGATGCCGATGCTTGGGGCACAGGCGATGAGCCGGCAGTACTTTTGCCATCGCCAGCGCTGCAAAACCTCATCAAGAGTGGTCGGCGGCGTGACTACAGGGAGCCGGTGCACCTCAGTGGATCGATTAGCACCTATCGGGGCCGGAAATTCATCGTTCCAACAGCGTCGTCAAATTTGTACGAACGCGAAAACTTGAGCCGCTGATTCCTAATGCGATCAAACCGGCGCCACACCGATCTTCGTGACCCGGCGCTTGTTGTGGAGTTGTTATTGGAGTCGGCAGCGGGCATGGCCCGCTCCCTTTCGGCGCGATCAATTGTCGTAGCGGCTGACGCCCTTCCCGAGGGCACGCCGGTTCCAGAGGGGACCATTGTCTTGGTGCGACGTGATGGCGATGAACGCCTTGCGGCATCCCTGGGAGTGTGCAAGGAGCAATTGCTCGAAGTCCCATCGGTTGAACTAGATCGGCTTGGACAAATCAAGCTTGCGGCTTTGATCGCGGTATCACGCCGGGTGCTTGATTTACAAGACACGGCGATCTTCTTGAGTGGGCCATATGGTGGGTTGGTCGACACCATGGTGGTGATGCACTTGGGCAGCGAATGCGAACTGATTCGCGCTGCGGACCAACCCAGCATTGATGAGCACGTCAAACGCGCCGTCTTTCAGCGTGTGCTTGACTTGGCATTGCACCTTGGTGCGTACGGGCGTGAAGGCCGATCGATTGGCGCCATGTTGGTGGTTGGGGATACAACGGAAGTGCAAAGTCGTAGTGAGCAGATGATTCTCAATCCATTTCAGGGGTACGACGCAAAGAAACGCAACATCATGGATCCCCGGATGACCGAGACAATTCGCGAGTACAGCCAGCTCGATGGAGCCATCGTGATTCGCGGAAGCGGCGTGGTCGAATCGGCGGGTACGCGGATGCTTGCATCATCGAGTCATCCACTGGAGGCTGGGCTGGGCGCACGGCATGCTGCGGCGGCAGGCATTACAGCCTCCACCAAGGCCATCGCCATTACGGTTAGTGCCACCGATGGGACGGTGCGAGTGTGGAGGGCTGGTCGGATGGTTGCCTCGTTGGAGCCTGGCCCCCGGGCGTAGCGAGGCTGCCAAACACACATCCACGCGGTATCCTGCACCCATGGCATACCCCACCGCAACCGTTGAAACCACCCACGGCACATTGGCTCTTGAACTTTGGGATGACGTCGCCCCTGGGCACGTTGCCAATTTTCAAAAACTCGCTGCTGATGGCTTCTATGATGGACTGAGTTTCCATCGCATCATCAGCAATTTTGTTATCCAAGGCGGGTGTCCCAATGGCGACGGCACCGGTGGTCCAGGTTGGAATGTCGATGCCGAGTTCAATGATCGCGAGCACGTCGAGGGTGTACTGTCGATGGCACGCTCGGCGGATCCCAACTCGGCTGGCAGTCAGTTCTTTATCTGTCTTGGCCGCGACCACTGCAAGCACCTTGATGGCAGTTACACAGCCTTTGGTCGCGTGACCGGTGGTCTTGATGTAGTCAGAGCGATTGGGGCTATTCCGGTCGATGGTCGCGATCATCCAGAGGAACCCGCTGGCATGGTGAGCGTCAAGGCCTGATGGGAGGGAGTGGTGCCTGAACCGCCTCTTCTTATTTCACTCGTACGATGCGCCAGCCTGGTGTGTTGGATGAGGAGAGACGTGTCATGAACCAAGTTCAAGCCGCCACGATTCTGATTGTTGAAGACGAGCCGGAAATCGGCGAGTTGTTGTCGCTGCAGTTGACCAAGTCGGGCTACCGCACGACCCATGTCCAATCTGGTGAAGATGCGATGGCTGTGATTGGGCAGTCAATGCCGTCTTTGGTATTGCTGGACATCATGTTGCCGGGCATGGATGGACTGGAAGTGTGCCGGCGAATTAAGTGGAACGACACAGCGCGGTCGATTCCCATCATCATGGTTTCTGCCAAGGGCGAGGAATCAGATATTGTGACGGGCTTGGAACTAGGTGCAGACGATTACATCGTCAAGCCATTTAGTTCCAAGGTGCTCATCGCCCGTGTGAGGAACACACTTCGGCGTTCTACGGAACCGCTAGCAAGCAAGTTCACCAAAGTGCGGTCATCAGCGGGGATCACAATCGATCTTGATCGGCATGAGATCAATGCTGGCGGACAAACCGTGTCGCTGACCATGACGGAGTTTGGCATTATGGCATTCCTCATGCGGCGACCTGGGTTTGTGCGAACACGCGACCAAATTATTGATGCCGTACACGGGGCCCGCGTCTCCTTATCTCGACGCACTATTGATGTGCACATCACAGCACTTCGCCGCAAACTTGGAGATCATGGAAGGGCGATTGAGACGATTCGCGGCGTTGGGTACCGGATCGACGAAAACCTTCAATTTGATTCACAATGAGTAATCGCCCATCGAGCCACGAAGACAGGTCGACATTCCATCGACCACTGCTAATCACTCTGGCTGTGGGGCTGTGTGTCATTGGCGGCGTGGCGTTGGCGACCATTGAATATCGGCCAGCAGTTTGGGCCACCATCATCTTGCTCACGGTGTTGTTGGCTTTGATAGCGTGGGGCCTGTGGGCGCCACGGGGAACCACCAGCACATCACACCACAACCCGGAGGATCGCGGGTTGCACGGCGAGGAACACAGACAGGTATCAACGCCTCAGCACACCAACGGCGTGCCAGTTGAGCTGGAGGACATTCTTCGGGCGATGCAAACCGGCGTCATTACGCTGAGCAATGATGGTCGGGTAGTTAACATGAACCCTTCTGCGAGCAAACTATTGGGATTGGATCCTCATGGATCAGTCGGCCGATTTGTGGACGACATCGGTCTTGACGAACTTCTTTGCGCTCGCGTAGCAGCGGTGCTGGCAAAGCGTGAGACCGGGACTTCAGAATTGGTCCTAGAAGCCGGTGGTGGTCGGCGCATTGTGGTGCACATCGAACCCATTCACGATGCGAATGCGACTTTCTCAGGTCTCATCATTATGTTCGATGACGTAACACAGTTGCGACGGCTCGAACAAATGCGGTCTGATTTTGCAGCCAATGTTTCACATGAGCTTCGCACGCCAATAACTTCTATTCAAGGGTATGCGGAACTACTCACTGGCGAACTCGATGCTGAACCGCTGCGTGGCTATGCCCAGATCATCGAGCGGAATGTGCGGAGACTCTCGGCGATTATCGAAGACTTGCTTTCACTGTCTCGGCTTGAAAGTCCAGATTCATGCCAACTTCCAGATCGGTCGGTCTTCCCGATCTACGAAATGTTTGAGGATGTGGTGCGATCTTGCGTTGATGAGGCAACGACCCGTCATATTCTGCTCGAAATTGAATGTAGCCCACGGCTCATGTGTGACGGTGTCCGGCGATTGATTGAGCAGGCTGTTGGGAACCTCGTTGTCAACGCGATTCGCTACGGGCCAACCACATCTACTGTTGGGTTGCGGGCCGTGGTTGATGAGGCCGGGACCACCGAGATTCTCGTAACAGATCAGGGCCCAGGCATTGCGGCGGAACACCAAGATCGCATCTTCGAGCGTTTTTACCGGATCGATCGGGGACGAAGCCGCGAAGTGGGCGGGACGGGGCTTGGTTTGGCCATCGTCAAACACATTGCACGGGTGCATGGTGGACAGGTGGATGTGTGCAGTGGTATCGGCCAGGGCACCAGATTTCGTATCACACTGCCTCGGGTGGACTGAACACAATCTTAGCGCTTCCGCGGCACAATCTCCCCTCAGGGTGGAGCGGTTCCCCTCCGAGTTGACGGTGTTGTTGATGGAAGCCCCCTCGGCATGAGTATCGGTACAAAGTCACAACGACCCTTCTGGGCGTACGCCCTGATGTCGATTGTGTCGCTGTATTTTTTCTTGTCAGCCATCAACATTATGGGTGCCGGTCTTAAGTCAATCGGTAAATCCACCGACTGGATTCAGGTCGCTATGTCCCAAGGCGACAATCCACTCGTGGCGATGCTCGCGTCGGTTCTTGTGACATCGATCGTTCAGAGTTCATCCTTTACGACCTCGTTGATTATTACATTGGTGGCTGTCGGTGACCTGAGTGTTGGTACGGCTGTCTTTGCTGTTATGGGCGCGAACATCGGCACGAGCATTACTGGCCTCATCGTGTCGCTGGGCACGATGCGAATCAAGAGGCAATTCCGGCGGGCCTATACCACAGCCTTGATGCATGCGATTCCCAACGTGCTCACCGTACTGATCATGTTCCCACTAGAGTGGATCACGCGACTATTACCTGGTAGCAACGGCTTGGGTGTGCTGACACGGGTGTCCATGTGGATCACTGAGTTACTGGGCCTTGAGTCGGGCACCAAGCCAAACAGCCCAATCAAGATAATCACCACGCCGGTGGTTGAGTTTGTCAGGGGTGTGGCGGGGTGGTTCACCGAGAACACAATGACGCTTGGAATCATTATCTCGGCCGCGGGGCTGTTAGTGCTGTTTATTGCGCTGTATGGCTTGGTACAAAGCCTCAAGGGCGCCCTACTTCAGCGGCTTGAGGGGCTCTTTAGCAAGGTAATCTTCCGCAATGACTTCTTCGCGTGGTTGTCGGGCATTGGATCAACCATCGCAGTACAGTCGAGTTCGGTCACAACAAGTTTGATGGTGCCGATTGCTGGTGCAGGTGTTGTGAAGTTGCGTCGCGTCTTTCCCTTCATGCTGGGGTGCAATATCGGTACGACAGTGACTGGTGTTCTTGCTGCGACAGCCAATCCAACGGCTGGAGCGGTGACTGTGGCGGTGTCGCACGTGTTATTCAACTTGTTTGACAATGGGATCTGGTATCCACTACGAGTATTCCCTATCCGCCTCGCCAAGTGGTACGCTGATCTTGCAGTAAAAAATCAGAAGTACGCATTTTTCTTCCTCATTGGAATTTTCGTGGTAGTTCCCATTGTGGGGCTGCTGATTTCGGAACTCATCTTCTTTAGCGACTGATATCCCCGTGATACGCTTGGGCTACCCTAGGAGCACCACACTATGCTTGGTCAACTGATTGCGGCATTGAAAACCGGAGACAACAAACTCGACGAAGCTTTCGAGCAGTTTCTTCAAATGATCGTCGCATCCGAGTGGATGTTTGGCCAAGCCAATGATGTGCTTCGGGGAAAGAAGGCTCAGGGGGATGTTGGGGACGCGCTCTATGCCAAAGATCAGGAGATCAACAGACTTCTGCGATCGATCCGGGCGAATATTCTCACGCACCTCAGCGTGCAACGAAACGCCGACATCGCCGGTTGTCTAGCGTTGATGAGCGTGGCCAAGGATGCCGAACGCATCGGCGATTACTGCAAGAATGTCTTCGAGGTCGGCCAATACTACGAAGAGGACTACAAGATCGATCGCTACCACGAGCCGCTTGAAGAGATCAGGCTTCAGGCGGCCGACTTGTTTCCGTTAGTCCGGGAGGCATTCGCTGACTCAAGCACAAAGAAGGCCAAGAAGGCCATCAAGGTTGCAGATCGAATTCGCAGCGAGTGCGATGCTGTGGAGGCATCCTTGCTACTGGATCGTCGAACCGTCGAGACCCACGCGGCCGTAGCCTATTCGCTGCTTGCGCGACACTACAAACGAGTTGCATCGCACCTCGCCAACATTTCAACCGCTGTGTTTGGAAAGATCGAGGATCTTGACTTTCGAAAGCCAAATAGGGGTGCAATACTCCAGGCGACCGACAAGTCAGACTCCCCGCCGGTTGAGTGATTGGTGTAGCTACTCTTTATACCACTGCGCAATGTTCGCAATGGCCGCATCAAGTTCATCCACACGCTTTGTATTAACCTGCTGTTTGCACTTCATGGCCGCGACAAGCACGGCGTGGAAGCCTTGCAACTCTGCAACATACTGAGCATATTGCGGCGACTCAGGGTCAGCAGCTTTTACCCGCTGCGTGAGAAAGTAGGATGAGGCAATCTCTTGAATTTCGGTGGCGGATCGGTCCTTCTCCATGGTCCAGCGGACGGACTGATTGAAGGATTCGAGTGTTCCAGCCCGGTGTAGCGTGCCCACCTGACCCATGGCCTTTCTGATGGACGTTGCGTGTTCTTGCATGGCATCAATCCGAGCGGCATCGTCATAAATCCCACAGGGAATCTGGCAGTGACCACTGGCGGCTGGTAGCAGCAGCGCCGGACCTGCGATGGCTACCGAGGCGGCGGTCAGAAGAGCGAGGGGCGACAGAATCAGATGCTTCACGAATGGGGCTCCATGGCTGGGATTTAGTTGACGCGGTCAAAGGTGGATGCGTCGGCTTTGCTCATCCAGACATTCCAGTGACGAGGTAGATCGTTGCCGTCAATGAGTTGGCCTGGTTCAAGGTACGTATAGATGTCCGCATACATCCGAACATCGGTCGGAGCGACGCGACGGGCAATCAGTCGCGGATTGAATTCAGATGGGTGCAGCAATCCTGCCGCCGCCGTGACTTCAGCGAGCGCGTCCATGGTTCCGCAGTGGTACTTGCGGACCCGTTCGGCCTTATCGCCGACGACCAGACCCCGGAAGAGGTGGGGGTTCTGCGTGGCTACGCCCACCGGGCAGGTGTTGGTATGGCATCGCTTGGCCTGAATGCAACCCACCGCGAACATAAAGGCCCGCGCAGCGTTGCACCAATCGGCACCCATGGCCATACGCTGGGCCAAGTTGAATGCTGTAGCGACCTTGCCGCTTGCGGCCAGTTTGATCTTGTCCCGAATACCCATGCCAACGAGGGCATTTTGTGCAAACAACAGGCCCTCGGTTAGGGGCATACCCATGTGATCGATAAACTCGACCGGTCCGGCGCCCGTTCCACCCTCGGCACCGTCAATAACGATGAAGTCGGGGTAGATCTCCGTCTCGCAAATCGCCTTACACACAGCGATGAATTCGTACGGCTGACCAATACACAGTTTAAAACCAGCAGGCTTACCGCCGCTGAGTTCTCGAAGTTTGGCGGTGAATTCGATCATCTCGATGGGCGTGCTGAAGGCGGTGTGGAAGGCTGGTGAGATGCAGTCCTTTCCAACAGGCACCTTCCGAACCCGCGCTATTTCTTCATCCACTTTGGCGCCCGGAAGGACGCCACCATGACCAGCCTTGGCCCCTTGAGACACCTTGATCTCGACCATCTTGATCTGGTCCATGACAGCGGTTTCGGCAAAGCTCACCGGGTCAAAGTTCCCGTCCGGATTTCGGCACCCAAAGTAGCCAGTGCCGATTTCCCAAACGAGATCGCCGCCGTAGTGTGTGTGATAGGGGCTGACGCCACCCTCACCGGTGTCGTGATAGAAGTTTCCCATCTTGGCACCCTTATTGAGGGCGAGCAGCGCGTGGGGACTCAGGGCACCAAAGGACAAGGCCGAGATGTTTAAGACAGACGCCCTATAGGGCTTGCTGCATTGATGATTGCCAACATCGACTGTGAATGGTTCTTCCTGTTTGGGTTTGGGGGCAATCGAGTGATTGATGAACTCGTACTTGGTGCTGTAGACGTCTAGATCGGTGCCAAAGGGCTTGATCTCTTCGTTGGTTTTAGCCCGTTCATAGATGGCGGTTCGTGTTGTTCGTGAGTACGGCTTGCCGTCTTGATCGCTTTCAATGAAGTACTGCAGGATCTCCGGACGGATGCTCTCGCAGAAGAATCGAAGGTGACCAAGCAGCGGATAGTTGCGCAGGATGCTGTGGTGCTCTTGGGTGAGGTCCCACACCCCCAACACTACCACTGCGACCGATGGGATGGCGGCGAAGAACCAGATCCATGACACTGTGACGCCGAAGTAAATGCATGCGATTGCGACCAGGATACTCAGGATCCAGATAGCAAGACTCACAATACGCATGCCCAACTCCTTATGGAACAACAGTGATTTGCTGTTGCCCACAGCGTACTTGAAAGGAGTAAGGGCGATTGGCGGAACTATAAAGCAAATAAGCGGTTGGACATTACTTAGAATGTTTCCAAGCCGACTGGTCAGGATCGAGTTTCCACTGGTTGTCGAGGAATCCGCATCCGATGATGCCATCTTCGGCAGTGTTCAGAGACTCGGGTCGCAGAACGATCCAATCAGGCCACCCGACGCCCGGATAGATCAGGCCCAACGTCGCGGCAAGGCGGTCGCCTTGACCCTGTGTGCCGCCAACGACACCGACACATGCGATGTCGCTTCCCACCCGTGGCTGCACGAAGGCCACTGTGACCGGACCAACGATGCGTCGGTGCCCGACCTGCACGTGATCACGGTGCACTTGAATCGGCGAGCCGGACAGCAGCGTCTCCCAAGCCGCGTTGGTGTCGGCGTTGCCATAGAGCATGAGGCCGCGATCGGGTTCGAGGCTCGGGTCGAAGTCCACATCATCGATGATCTCAACTAGGCCATTCCCCCGATACCACCAGCGTTCGGCATCCTGCCTCGCTCGGGCGCGATTCCAACAGGTCTCACCATCGGCTCCCTGAGTGCCTACAACCAGTTGAACCTTGTGGTTCCACGCACCTCGAAGGCGCCCCGATCGCGTTGGCGACTTCTCTCCAGATGGAGCCGGTGCGGCCAGAATCCACTCGCCATCAGGTAAGCGTCGAAGGTGTGTGACACCGCATGTTCCTGTGATCGGAACACATTCATCTAACACGAATTGAACGGGCGATGCAGAAGCGATGTCAATGTGGCTCGTGTCGATTTTCAGGCGGGTGATGTTGGTGGTGTCACCGGTGATGGTGACCCCGTCATCTGTTCGGTCGATGTGGAGGTCTACACTGCTTGGCTCGAGACACCTCTCCTGTTGTACGATTTCAACCCAGTCACGGCGTGATGAAGCGCCCGGATCGACGGTGACAAAACGAAGTCGGTCGCGCTGGTCGTCCGTTTCTCGAGTATGCCGCTTGAGAAAGTCAAAGAGTGGTGGCCAATCCACACACTCGTTACCCCACCAGTGGCCAGCTTTGGGTTTCTCAAAGTACACAAAGTCCGTGTGTGATTGACCCAAGTGCGCTCGCATGGCCCGCGCTTCGGACACCGGAACGACGGTATCGGCATCGCCATGAAGTATGTACACGCCGAGTCCAGAGGCATTGGCAAGCAGCAACTCGGTGTCGCTTGGGTTGGCCGCGCGTCGAAGTATGCCACGCACACCACCATCGGCGGGATAGCGGTCAGGCCCGACATAGGTCCAAAAACTTCGCCACCCGGCGCTGGGCGCGATGGCGGCGAAACGATCGGGAACGGTTAGCCCGATGTTCCACGTTCCGTGTCCTCCCATCGAGTGTCCAGTCAACCATGTGTGGGCCGGATCGACGTCGTATCGTTGCTGCGCGTCGGCCATCGCCTCAAGCGCGTCGAGTCGGCCCCATTCTTCCCAGTCAAATCCATACGGACGTCGGTTGGTCGGGGCTGCCACGATGCACCACGGTCGGGTTTGGTAGCAGTTCGCTTGTCCCGATGCCTTGACCGATGCGCCGTGGAGCGAAAGTACCGTGCCCACTGGTCCGTCGTACTCACCCACCGCCGGCACGAGTCCGTAGTACTGCACGCTTCCATCGATGTTGCTGCGAAAGGTGTGCTTGCGCCACTGGGTGTCCTCACGGACTCGAAGTGTAAATGCGTCATCAGCCAGAACGGTGCCCGAGGGCCCGCGAAGTGACAACGAAACATCCAACGCGTTGCTATTGGAGGCGGACGCTCTCAGTTGTACAGGAACCTTGAGAAATGACAACGGGGGAATTGGTGGTACCGCAGTCGAGACCGACTGATCGCCGATGGTCGCGGTGATGACCGCGTCACGCAGCGGCGTGGGTTCGATATTCCACACCAGTACGGCGCCCCATTCATCTAGTGGCCTTCCGCTGATCGTATCGGGCATGGTTCGATCGCGGCCACCGAGCATGGCGGTTCGCGGCGCACCAATTCGCCGCAACATGTCGGCGGTATGAACTACTGGTGCAGGCTGACCTCGACCACTTTGCAGTAGGACTTCGTTGCGTCCGGCTTCAAGCATGAAGGGTAGGCGCGTGTCACCAAAGGCATAGAGGTCCCCCCCGCGAGGCAGGCCATTGATCCAGGCCTCACTGAAGGCTGATGCGTCGAGCAAGGCTGGCGTGCGCGTGTCCGATTCGAAGATGAACCGCGCCCACGCGTTGTGTGGAATGCTCACGCGGCCATCATCATCAGGCTCAACAGGTGTCCATTTGGGTGCTTGGGCATCGCGTGACACGATCCACCGTTCGACCGAGTCGATGTGGACGGGTCTTCGCCACGCATCGCGGACTTCACCAGTGACATCCACGCTGATAGGGGTCAACGGGGCGGTAATGGCGGTGAGCAGGATCAACAAGTGCAGCATGGGGACCTCGATATAAAGAGACAGTCCACACATGATGACAGACGGCCCGGACACATGTCCGGGCCATCTGGAAAGAACTGAATGGTGCCGCCGAGGAGCGGCGCGGCCAAAGGATCACTCGATGGTGAGTGTCCCCGATCCAACTTCGCCATTCCATCCACCGATGCGAATGTAGTAGGTCTCGCCTGACGTCACACTCATTTCGATGGCTGAGTGATAGGCCTGGCAATTACTGCCGTTGCTTGAGTCGCCATTGCACGCGACCTGATTGTCGCAATCGCCTTGGTAGATGACCATCGATGTGTCATAGCTCGATGAGTCACATGTGGTAAAGAGCAGGCTGCCACCCTGTTGTGGCACGAATCGGAACCAGATGTCTTGAGAGTTGCCCCAGTCTAGGTAGGTGCCTGAGCACTGGGAGTCGTCTGGTTGAGGACTGCTGGCCGTGGCGCTGTGGGTCTCAAATGGGTTGGCGCCCATCTCGGCCAAGAATGCACTCGTGCACTCATCGCCGGCACCCGCCACAGGGCAGTCAGCAGTGCCACAGTCTGATCCTGCACCCTGATAGGCACCGCCCACTGAGGCGCAGTCATCTGGCATGCGTTCATCACAACTGCCATCTTCGTAGCAGCATGCACCTGGTGATGGGCAATTGGCACTGGCGCAGGTCACATTGTCACCGGCGTAGTCGCCATCGCAGTTGGCCTGAGAAACCTCTACACACGAGCCATCACTCATGCAACATGCACCGGTGGGGGTGCAGTCGGCGTTCCAGACAGCAATGACCTGAAGCAGATCATCGACCGTTACGCAGCAATCGTCGTTGACATCGCCTTCGGGACGGAACGTGCCATCGCCGCACTGGCTGTAGTTCCCAAGCACGACCAGGAGGTCATCGACGGCGACGGTGTGGTCACCATTGACATCTTCGGGACATGGGCCCAATGGAAGATCGCATGGGTTGATGGGCTCTGATGGTGGGGCAATGGTGTCAACCGTGACCGACGGGGCGCCACCGGGGCGGAACGTACCGATCGTGACCTGAGACGCTTCGGGGCCGATGTTGGCATCGAATCGGAAGTTGTACATCGTGGCCCAACGCAGGGCGTTGGCATTTTGATTCTCACTGTAGGGCGTGGTGCTCCAACTGATCGTGTTGTCGACCCGCGTAGAACTCCAATCTGTGCCATCGTAGATTTCACCACTGTGGTAGTCCACATCGTGGAAGCCAACATTGGCCACGGTAGCTGATGCGGGCAGAGGAACCGAGAAGGACCCACCACTGGCGTGGCAGTTGTGGTTCCACACGGCGTACTCGTAGTGCCACATACCGCCACCGAGGTCGGTGACTTTGGCGGCAACGATAAAGAAGCCATCATCGGGCACATGCGCTTCGTCGATCTCGACGGTGGGGTCTTCGACACCCCATTTGCGGATGGCTTGCTCTTCGACTTCGGTACTTCCGATGGAGTTCACATTACTGATGCTGCTAAAGACAACCTCTCGCCACGAGGCGTTGTTGGCATGGTTGCCGGCGGGGGCGTCGTCCGTACTGACGTAGTAGGCCTCGAGGTAATACGAGGCACCTGGGTTGAGGGCAGGATCAACATCATTGTTGCGCATCTGTAGATTCGCACGAAGTGTTGATGGCCCGCTGTTGGACACCGTGAATGGGTAGGGGTAGTAGCCGGTGAACGCATTGACGTCCGAACGAGGTCCACTTGGGTTGGTATTGAGGCCCGATCCATACGTGTCGGCGCATCCAATGCCCAGCGTCGAGCAGTCGGTCGGCTGACAGTCCCCGCATCCTGATTCACTCAAGGCGCAGAAGGAGTGTTTGAGCCAGGACATGCCGATCTGTTCGAAGCGGCCATCCTTGAGTCGGTAGGCATTCTGGCCAATGAGTGGCGTGTTGTTGGTGCCGCCGTGCCAGTCGGCTTCTTCGTCACCGTAATTGCACGATGTGGTACTGATGGCATAGCCACCAATGCCTTCTAAAGAGCCGTGGTAGGCCACATCATTGGCAACATAGAACGCGACAACGTCAGGGCCAATAGCTCCGGCAAGCGTCACGCCAACCATGCTGACGACCGATCCGGCTGCCAGAAGGGCAAGAATTGAAATCTTCACTGTGGGGGCCTCTCTACTCAATGTGTTAGGAGGGCCCATCCCAAAGGCCCTTCACCCATGAAGGGTACTGATCAATCGGTCCCACGCAAGGCTTCAGTTGGGACATGACAAAAGTGACCGGTTATTGAGCCTCGCAGCCCGTATCGTGCTGGCATGTCGATCGCATTGATGCTGTTTGGACTCGTACTGACTCAGCCCGACCCTGCTGAAACGGTCGCTCGCCCCAATATCGTGCTCATTCTGGCCGACGACCTCGGCTGGGGTGAGGTGGGCTGCCAAGGGCAGGCCAAGATTCCCACCCCGAATATTGATCGGGTAGCCGCCCAGGGCATGCGACTGACAGACTTTTGGTCGGGCAGTCCGGTGTGCGCTCCGTCTCGGTGCGTGCTGCTGACAGGCAAGCACCCGGGCCACGGGGTCGTGCGAAATAATTGGGAGGCCGGTGGCTGGGGACCAGATGAGACCGAGGGTCAGTATCCCTTGCCAGATGACGAAGTCACGCTGGGGGAAGTGCTCAAGTCACGTGGGTACCACACGTGCGTCGTGGGGAAGTGGGGGCTGGGCGGCCCTGGTACAGAGGGGCACCCCAATAGTCAGGGCTTCGACCATTGGTTTGGCTATCTCTGTCAGCGGGTGGCGCACAATTACTACCCGACGCACTTGTGGCGAAACAGTCAGAAGGTGCCATTGCCGGGTAATGACTGGTTCAGTGCGCACCAAAAACTCACCGAGCC
>CAZGFN010000058.1:0-14608 GCA_964524945.1 uncultured Isosphaeraceae bacterium | reverse complement strand
CGCCCGCGAAACCAAGCCCGATGGCCGATTGCTCATGCTCGATCAGGCCCTCGATCAACTCGCCGACCTCTTCCCTGAACACCACGACCTCACGCTCCTGCTGTACTGCGGCGGACTCGACACCGAGCAGGCCGGGCAGGTGCTGGGCATCGCCCGCCGAACTGCGCAGCGCGATTGGAAGTTTGCCCGCGCGTTTCTGCGGGCGCAGATGACTCGAATGGCGGCAGAAGGTTCATCGCTGCCAGCGGCCTCATGAGCAATCCTGCGCCAGCCGACCCGTGGAAACGGGCCGAAGCGATTTTTCACGACATCGCTGGTCTCTCGGGTGATGCGCGATCGACCGCCATTGAGAAAGCCTGCGGCGATGACCCGGCGCTTCGCGAAGCGGTTCGCACGCTGCTCACCGCATGCGATGAAGTCGATGCCGAAGATGCGTCCAGCGCAGACGAATCACCGAGCGACGACACTGCCCAAGATCCGCTCATCGGAAACGACGTCGGTCACTTCCACATCCTTCGCAGCATCGGCGCGGGTGGCATGGGCCGCGTCTATGAAGCCCAGCAGTCGCAGCCGCATCGCCGCGTGGCGATCAAGATCCTGCGGCGAGGCATTGGCTCTCGCTCGACGCTCAAACGCTTCCGAGCCGAGATCGAAGTCCTGGGCAATTTGCAACACCCAGGCATCGCGCAACTCTACGAGGCAGGCACCTTCGATGAAGGCCAAGGCGGTGTGCCGTGGTTTGCCATGGAACTCGTGGAAAATGCGAGGCCGATCCTGCGCTACGCCTCGGACGAGGGGCTCGACCGCAGTGCTCGCCTGCACCTCTTCGCCGAAGTCTGCGACGCCGTGGCGCACGGCCATCTCAAGGGCATCGTGCACCGCGATCTGAAACCCGGCAATGTGCTGGTCACATCCAATGGCGAACCCAAGTTGATCGACTTTGGCATCGCCCGGGCGACCGAGTCGGACATCGCCATCACGACGATCGGTACGCACCTGGGCGCACTGCTGGGCACCATCGCCTACATGAGTCCCGAGCAGTCGCGGGGCGACTCGCGCGACATCGATCAGCGAAGCGATGTCTACAGCCTTGGCGTCATCCTGTACGAATTGCTCGCCGGCGATCGGCCCTACGATTTATCCAACACCAGCATCATCGGCGCGGCGAGGATATTGCAGGAAGACCCCGCGGCGCCGATGAGCCGCATCGACCGCTCGCTGCGGGGCGATCTCGAAACAATCGTCGCCAAGGCCATGGAGAAAGATCCCCAGCGGCGATACCTCTCCGCCGCCGGCCTGGCAGCCGACGTACGGCGTTTCCTCGATGGCAAGCCGATCCTCGCGCGTCCGCCGAGTGTCGGCTATCTGCTCCGATGCTTCGCCCGAAGACATCGCGCAGTCGTGGCAGCATCTGCTGCGATCATTGTGCTGCTGATCACCGCGACGATCGTCAGCACATCCTTGTATCTGCAAACCGATGAGGCGCTTCAACGCGCGGACGCTTCGGCTGATGCTGAAGTCGACGCCCGCGGCCGTGCCCGCATCGTATCGGCCATTTCTCCGCCCCAGAACGTCGTCAAAGTGTGCGACGCGATTGAGGCGCTGCCAGATAAGTCGTGGGAAAAGCGGTTTGCAAGTCTCGCCGCCGACGAATCGCTGCTCAGTATTCGCCGCGAAGGCCCTGAAACTGGTAACTGTGGATCCATCAGCAGCGATGGTCAGTACGCGCTGACCTGGTCTGCCAATCTTCCCGTCGAGGTTATCGATCTGGATACCGGAACAGTGGTTGCTACGTTTGCGATTGTGGATCCCAATACGAACCAGCAACTGCACGCCGCGCATCTGGGCCCGGCAGGTCTCGATGGAAAACGACTGTTGGTAAGCAGCCAATCCAGACCGGCTCGGGTCGCTGGTGAGGAGTTCGCCACGATACTGAATCTCCACAGTCTCGACCCTTTGAAGGGTGAATCGACAGTTGTAGACCAACACAGTGCACCATCACACCGCAGTCGATCGCTTCTCTACTGCCCCGAGCACAACATCGTCGTGCTTGGCACGAACTCGGGACACCTGCATGTGTGGCAGGTGCAACACGGGTGGCCCCCCGCCACGGACAACGCGCGGCTGTCGCTTCGTGCCCACCTGCACGCGCACGGATGGCATGTTCGTGGGCTGGCGATCAGTTCGGATGGTCTGTTGCTGGCCAGTACCGGCAGTGACCTCACCGCGCGGATCTGGTCGGTGCCGGCGCTTCTGGCGGGCGATGATGACCCACTGCTCGCCACGCTGATCGGGCACCGCTACTACGTCACCGACGCCGACTTCTCGCCGGACGGTCGATTGCTCGCAACCGCTGGCAATGACGGCACCGTGCGCGTGTGGGATGTTCAGTCCGCCATCGCCCAAGGCAAGGGCGAGGCAGCAGGTCCGATCGATCGCCAAGCCGAGTACCAGGCAATTCGCGCAGGCCACACACGAGACGTGCCCCATGTCGCCATCGCGGCGGCCCGCGCGGTCATTCCGGCCGATCGGATGGGCGTCGCGGGCGTGGCCTTTGACGAATCAGGCGTGCTGCACTCGGGGGGAGCCGATCGCGTGCTGCGATCGTGGCGATTGACACCCGTCGGTGACGGCATGGTCGCGATCGATGTGGAACCGATCGGTGAGCAAGTTGGAGCGGCCTATGAGATCCGGCAGGTGCTGCGCGACTCCGCACGGCAAAGACTGGTAACGCGAGACGCCAAGGCGAGTCTGCAACTCTGGTCACACGAGGGCATGAGTCGCATCGCGCTGCGTGGGGCAGGGACCGGATGCGCGGCGGTATCGGCGTTTCCGGACAGTCGATACGTTGCCATCGGCGCGGCCGATGGCGACACGAGAGCTTTGTTGTATGACCTCGACACCGGCGCGAGAGTTGGTCAATGCTGGCATGGCGCCAATCAATCCATACAGGGCCTTACAAGTTGGTCACTGGGTGGACGCACGCTGCTTGCCGTGGCCCTTACGTCCTCAAACGAACAAGTGTCCGGCGCGGTTGTGTTGTGGGATGTCAGTGATCCGTCTACACCACAGTTGATCGAGTCACGCTTCGTTGAAGATTCGGAACTCGGCATCAGCTCGATTGCGGTCAGCGTGAGCGGTCATGTACTTGTAGCTGGCACAACCGACGGCCGCACTGTTTCCTTTCCAGTGAACATCGATGGTGCGGGCCAACCGTCGCTGGGCACAGTCACGCAATCGATCCGCCTCATGCCTCGCCCGCCTCAAGTACGTGAAGGAGATCCCATCGGCCGCTCCGCCCGTCGCGGCGTGCTCGATGTCGAGGTGGTGGACACAGCGGGTCGGTGGGTGCTGGCCGGGACCACTTCGGGGCGATTGGAACTCATCGATCTGGAGTCTGCCACGGTTCACACCGTGATGCAGCGAGACAAGCCATGGACACGAGTGGCGGTTGCCCGCAGCAAACAGTGGGCGGCCGCAAGCGGTGCCGATGGACACATTGAGCGCTTCGCGATTTCCAAGACAAATCAAGGGCCAATTCTGAACCCGATAGCCAATCTCCCTGGTGCCGATGACACGCAGCACGTGGGCGCAGTCACGGGGCTGACATTTCTTGAGCACGATGGGCCAATGCGGCTCGTGTCCACGGGCGACGACCAGACCATTCGGCTGTGGGATCCAATGACGGGGCGATGGATGTTTACGCTCGAGGGCGAGATCGGGCAGATTTGTGATATCTCAGCGTCACCTGATGGCAGGCGTATGGTCACGGCCACCACCGGCCCGTGGGGACGCGGCAACGGTGGCACGATTTGGGAGGCAATTTCGCGTGAAGATCGACGGGTGCTCTCTCCTGCACGTCTGGCCCATCGACAGGCCGCGCGGCTGATCAAGACCATCGAACTGAGTTCGCACGAGTCACCCGAAGCCATTGGCGAGGCGCTTCGCACCGAGTGGGCGGCGCAGGACGGACGTCTTGGGCAACGTGCGTTGGACGCCGCACTGGATCGCGTCGATCGCGTGTGGTCCGATTGGAAAGTGTGGATCTGGGCGAATCGCGTGTTGTCCGATCCCGCTGCCAGCGACGAGGCATTGAGGCAAACACTTCGTTGGACCACCGCGGCTACTGCAGCGGCGCCCATGCGGCTGGAACCCCGCGCATTGCACGCCGCGGTGCTGGGCAGACTGGGAAGACACGAGGAGGCGATCGCCGCTGCAAGTCAGGCGATAGACCTCGCCGCGGGCATCCGCCTCAACAACGTGTCGTACCAGCGAGAGATTCTCTTCGCCGCCATCGCCGGGGCGGCCGCAGCCGAGGCTTTGGATCGTCCCACCCAAGCCCGGACGTGGCGTGCACGCATCATCGAGACCGTCGCCGCCATCGAGCACCCAGAGCCGTGGATGACGGCCGGTGGGGTGAAGGCTGCTGGAACAACTCACAGTGCTGCGGCGGAGGCTGCGGAGGCGGAGTGATCCCCTGCCGTGGTTGTCACGCTTCGGGCCCCGTGCACAACGCAGGGGATGCATCAAGCGTGGACACCCACTCACAACTCCGCTGATCGCAAAACCGGGAGATGCCAATCCGGGGCCACTTCAGCAGCGATTCTGGGCTCTGAATCGCCATAAATTGCTGTTTGGACACCAGATATGCCACTCTTTCTGCCTCGGGCTGCAACTCACCTGACAGAAACAGCCCCGAGCAGCGGAGACATGGTGAGGGACACCCAGGGGCCACTTGGCCCCCCCACTACACCACCACCCCAAAGGGCTTTCAGGAGACCAACGATGAAGACTTCCACCAACCAACCCAACCGCTCAACACTGACGCTGCTCACCGCGGCGCTGATTGCATTGATCCCGGCCGGAGCCGCGATGGCTGACGATCCGTCGGGCGCGTGTTGTTACGAGGACCCAGATCTGGGCGGTCTTGTCTGTGTCGAAGTATCACCCAATCAGTGTGATGAACTCGGCGGCTACTACTACGGCGTGGGCACCTCCTGCAGCGATCCATTTGTCGAGTGCGACCCCATGCACACCGAAGGAGCCTGTTGCTTCAATGATCCGGCCATGGGTTGGACCTGCGCCGTCGTGGAAGAGTACAAGTGCGACGACCTCGGTGGCACCTGGTATGCCGGCATGTCATGCAGCGATCCTTTGGTCGACTGCGATCCAATCATTGAAACAGGCGCCTGTTGTTACAACGACCCCGCCTTCGGTCTGGTGTGCGACACCATGATCGAAGAGTTCTGCGTCGATCTGAGCGGCTACTGGTACGGCCCGGGCACCGTGTGCTCGGATCCCTTCGTCGAGTGCGACCCGCTCCCCTCTGAGGGTGCGTGCTGCGTGCAGGAAGGTGACTCCGGTTTCTGGTACTGCATTGAAACCACGCAGAGTGACTGCGATGGCCAACTCGGTGTCTGGTACGGCCTTGGTTCGCACTGCACCGACCCGGGCATCAACTGCGACCCTATCGATGAGTGTGATGCCATCCCCGGAAGCGATTGCGCCGGGCGCCCACACTACGACGATCAGGGCTATCAGAGTTTCGGTGGCGGCCGCGTGGCCGTACAAACCGTGTCACCCGCCATTCCAGGCGATCGAATGCTCACTGTGTTCGACCTCACCGGCATTGGCAGTCAGCCCTTCGACACGTCTCTGGCAATCGGCCGCTATGCCAACGCAAATTGGACCTCCGCCAATCTCGGCAGCATTCTGGGTCTGGCCATCGATGAGGAAGGAAACATCTTCGTCACCGCCACGCAAACGTGGAACTACGACGTGGCTGGTCCGTCCGGTTGGGGCGCCGTATACCGAATCGATACAAACAGTGGTGCGATTTCCACCTTCGCCGTCCTTCCCACTTCTGGCAGCAGCCTTGGGTCCATCACCTACGACTGCGAGCACGGACAGTTCTTCGTCTCGAGCTTCGAAGACGGACTGATCTACCGACTCGATTATGCCACCGGTTCAGTGCTTGACACATTCGACCATGGAACACCATGGTCGGGCAACGCCGGCCCGGTCGCCTTGGGCGATCGCCCCTTCGCCGTCGAAGTCAATGGTGATCATCTGTACTACAGCCTCTGGAATGTCGATTACAACAACCCGTCACCCATCGAGGCCAACGAGATTTGGTCCGTCAAACTCGACGGCACCGGAATGCCCCAGGCTGGCACCGAGGAATTGGAAATCACGATTCCCGAGTACTACGCCGACGGAAACTTCCGCTTCTCATCTCCCGTGGCCGATATGGACTTCAGCCCAACGGGCACTCTGGTCCTGGGCGAGCGTTCGCAAGTGGGCATCACCAACATCAGCGCCCATCAAGCTCGCGTACTCGAGTACGAGTGCGAAGGTGGCATCTGGGTACTGACGCCTCACATCTTCCACGTCGGGCAAATTCAGGAATCCGCCGCGGGCGGTGTCGATGCCAACGAGCAACGTGTCTGGGCCTCCGGTGACGCCATGCACATCGGTGCCAGCGACAACATCTACGGCTTCCAGGGTCTTCCCGCCGCCGGTGGCAGTCCCACCGACAGTTGGCTCATCGACTACAACGGCGACCTGTCCATTCAGGACAAGACACTGCTGGGCGATCTGGTCGTTACGAAGCCCGAAGGCACAATGCCCGCGGCCGACTGCCCGGTCATTCAGGTACTCGATGTGGATTGCATTGGCGTGTTCTCCCCCTTCGATTTCGACCTGCACCTTGGTGTGAGCAATATGGATGCCACACAGGTCATCACGAGCGTCACAATGACACCGCCCACGGGCATGTCGCTGACGCCCGATCATGTCACCATGGCCCTTCCTCCGCTGCACTCATGGCCGTTCGATTCGGTCCTCAGCGGTGCTGCTCAGGGCAGCGAGGTCTGCATCGACTTCGAAGTTCAGTTCGGCAACGGTGCTACCTGCACCGAAACCATCTGCATCGAACTGCCCATGTGCATCATCGTGCTGCCAGGTGACTTCGACCTGAACGGGGTGGTGGATGTCGATGACCTCATGATCGTGATCTCCCGCTGGGGCGAGATCTGCGACGGGCTGGACAACGACTGCGATGGAGTCGATGTCGACGGAAGCGGCACAGTCGATATGGGTGACCTACTCGAAGTGCTCGCCAACTGGTCCCTCTGACCTCACTACTCAGTGCTCAACAACACACCCGTGCATGGACGATAGTCCATGCACGGGTGTTGTCTTGGTTCAGATGAGCGAGGCTAGATCGAACCATCGAGCGCACGCTATAGATCTGACTTCTCGGCGCCGTCTGCCTCTCTTAGGGGCAGCCTCGCGTCGGGCTCGTAGGCACGCCGCAAGACCGTATCGTCGCCATCCCAAACCACCGTGGTGTCCTTTCCGTAGTACCAGATATAGCGGAGACGATCCCAGCCAGCCTTACCGTTGCTGTGAAAGACCGTGATGTACCGACCGGGGTAGTCAGGGTCATGCATCGTGTGCAATACCGATTGATACGCACCATCCCAACGCTTTCCCGCCACCACGAACCCCGCGTCATCGATGCGCAGTGTGTCGGCGGCTCGCTTGATTTGATCGTCATGGTTCTCGATCGATTGCGCCCCCACCAACAGCACGCTGTCGCCATCGTCGACATCGGCCATCCAAGCGGTGACGTCTTGGGCCGCGGGCATGTCTTGATCGACTTCAATCGTCGCGCCAGTTCCCAAGGTCCCCGAAATAGTGGGGCTTGTCTGTTCATGAGGAAGCAGCCGGTAGTAGCGGCAGTCAGGATCGATCTCGACCCAGGCGCCATCCGGATCACGGCGAACCTCCAGCGACTGGGGCAACTCCGCGGTCAAGTCCGACGCGGTCATCGGCACCGTGTGGCCACGCACCCACTTCTCGAAGAACGGATCAAGCCAGCCCTCGGGCCGGTCGGAATGGGTGGCTTCAGCGGCGAGCTGAATCTCCCGCCACCCGATGCGTTTGCCTCCATGTTCACGCGACAGCGTTCGCAGCATCTCCCAAATCAGGCTGTCCTCATGCAACTGGGGCCGAGCACCCGCATCGAGAACATCCTCAAGCATCATGAAGATGAATGCCCCCTTGTCGTAGCCGACGAAACGATCAGGACCACCACCGTCTGGGTTGGCGCTTCCAAACTCACCTAGCGGACCGTTGTCCAACATCGGATTGAGCGATACTTTGTTTAGGATGCCGCGACGATAGGTACGCGCCATGTCTGGACCGTCTTCGAGTGCACGCCTTCCGTAGTTCGTGCAATAACTCGTCAACGCCTCACACCAGTTGCCGTCGTTCGGATCGACATAGACGCCGTTACCCCACCACGCATGCAGCAATTCGTGGTCGAGATAGCCAGGTTTAAGCGAACGCGGTGCCATGGCCACGACACGTGGCCCAAGCACGGTGAATCCGGGAAATGCAAAGCCCGACGAGAAAAAATTCTCGACGATTGAAAAACGCTGATATGGATACGGTCCAACAAGCGGCGTGTACAACTTGAGATAGTCTTCCGCTGCGTCGAGGTAATACGGCGCCTTGTCGATCTGCGCCTCGGAGAGATGAACGGCCACAGCGACGGTCCGGCTACCAGGCGTGTGGACGAGCCGGCTGGCGACGCGATGCTGATTACCAACCACTGCCATGCCATCCACCGGCCGTGGAGTCTCGTACGACCAGCACGCCTCGGGGAGTATGCAGTCGGGCGTTGGGTTGCCTGATGCAACAAAGACCCACTTGTTGATCGGTTCGATATTGATCGACATCATGCGAAGCAGGGGTACATCGTGCGCATCGACAGGCTGGGGATACCAGTTGCTGCCGTCGGAGAGAAAGACGCCATCCTCGCCGGCATGAGCGTTGACCGAGAAGTTGTGAATCTGACCGACCTTCTCGCCAGCTTGAATATCCTCGCGAAAGGTGCCCGACCAGAACATCTCAACAGTTGCCTCATCAGGAACACCCGGAAGGAGGCCCGCCTCGGGCAGCGATTGGGGCGCTCCGTTGACCAAGACACGATCAATGCTCGCCATGGGGTTGAGTTCATATCGGAACTCACCACCCTCGGACACGTGAATCTCAGTTGTTCCTTCGACAACCCCCGTTGTCGGATCGATCGATACATTCAGGTCTTGTCGATCGACACTCAGGCCAGCGAAGAAGCCCACAAAGATGAACGCGCAGTGCATACAGGCACTCCTTGTCCCAAGCTAACAAGTCTACCCACGCTGCGCCGCTTCGCTGTTGCCGCACTCTCCACAAGCCTCAGCACACGTGGAAGGTTCGTGCTCCGAAGCATTCACGCTTACTATATTGCTGCTGGCATCAGTACACAGTGGGGGGTGGTCACTCTGCTGCACCAATACGGCAAGCGTCAAGTCTGCCAGTTCTCGTTCCAAATGCGCAATCGCCTTGTCGATCTGAGCGTGCACGGGACACAACTGGGATGCATGATCGAGACGACCCAACGGGCACTCGGTGATGCGACCCAATGGTTCGATGATGTTGACAACATCGAGCAGCGTGACCACCGCCGGATCACACCCCAGAACGAACCCACCGTACCGTCCCCGCTTTCCTTTGACCATGCCCCCCCGACGCAGAATACTGAGCACCTTGGAAGCGTACTGCTGAGGAACACGGGCCTCTTCGCTAAGCGTCGCACTGGTCGTAGGGCGACCACCTCGCTCCACCAACAGCACCATCATTCGCAGGGCGTATTCGGCTGTCGTGGAAAGCATTGCGTGTGGCCCTCTCTTCTGGTCTACGTCTAAAATCACTGTTTCAGCGTCTAAGCGTTCAAGCCCCTCAACGGGGATCCACAATCAACCGCTCAGTGAATCGTCTAAACCTGATATTCAGGCCCAATATATAGCATTACTATATTCCAGTCCCACCCCAGCCACAAGGCGCAAAAACCACCGACAGCCGCCATCTGTTGCAAAATTCGCCCCTCTTGTCCTCTTTTTGCCTTATCTGCCATGATCGTCCGCTTGTCTGATCTGGTACTCCAACGGAGCACTACAGCCACATAACTCACAGTACGACAGCTTGAACCCTGGCAAAGATCAGGCCATCCAAAAAGGTGGTCCCAATAAATTGGGTGGGCTTGCCCATAAAATAGTCATTACAGACTCCACCTACGACAATAGATCAACATACCGAGAATAAAAGCAGGCACAAACACCTGACACATCGAGCAGGTGATCGGTACGCCGCTGCCCAGTTGCACGCCCGACAACACCATCGCAACGGGCATTCCCACGCCAAAGGCGACAGCAAGATTGATCAGCAGCGTCCCAATGGGATTGCGAGCAAAATTCGGCTGTGTCTTGAGAATATTGACGGTTCCCCATGACCCCTTAGACCACCTCTCTCTGAACTCGGGGCACTTGTGTGCATCTCGCTGTCCACCACAGCGCAGTCACATATAGAGGCTTGGTGGCAAACCTTGCACCTTCATGGCATCTATGAAGGAACTGTTCATCGAAAATCTGTTGGATGCCCCTGTCATGCCATCGGACAGCCATCCAAATCACCGCCGAGGAAACAAAGACTGCCGCCCCAGCCACGATGCATGGAATGATCAAACTGGCAAACACTGAAGGCCCTCCTCTCAACACGGTGCGACGAATCCTCCGAATTGTCAAGTGAGTCACCCCGATCGGGGCTTGACCAATCATCCCAAACCCGTGAGCATCGCCACTTATGACCGACGCCACGGCGGCCATCCAAGCACCACACCCAACTCGCACCCTCATCGCCATGACCGGCTCGCTGTCGATGATTTTCCTCGACGCCACAGTCGTAGGCGTCGCCCTGCCCACCATTCAAGCCGATCTTGGCCTGACCATGACGTCGTCCGCTTGGGTCATCAATGGCTTCCTGATCGCCTTGGCCTCGTCGCTGGCCATCGGCGGTCGGGTCGCTGATCGGTTCGGGCGACTTCGCGTCTTCCGCATCGCCATAGTGCTCTTTGCTGCGGCTTCGGTCATGTGCGGCCTGGCCAACTCAACCCTCTGGATCATCGCTGCCCGCGTCATACAGGGCATCGGCGCAGGGCTGATGCAACCGGCGTCCACCGCCATCGTCATTGCGTCGTCGCCCCCGGATCGCCGCGGTGTTTCGATGGCCATGTATTTCGGCATCGCGGTGCTCTTCCTAATGGCCGGACCAATCATTGGTGGGGTAATCATTTCCATGGCAGACTGGCCGTGGATCTTCCTACTCAACCTTCCCGTCGCAATCATTGCATTCTTACTGACCATTTCGCTTGAACTGCCTAATCACAAGTCGCTTGGTCGCGGCGTGGACGTACTTGGCATCGTTCTCCTGCTGCTGGGTTTGCCGCTGCTGATCCTAGGATTGGAATGGATCGCTCATCCACCCGGTGGACTTGATTGGCTTCCGCTTGTCACGTCGCTCGTAGGGTTGTGCAGCACCGTGCTGTGCATCGTGCACTGCACCCGATCCGCCAACCCGATCCTCAACGTCGCCCTTCTGGCACCTCGTCCAATGCTCGGACAAGCGTTAGTGCTGTCAATTGGATCGCTCATCATGGCAGCACAGGCTGTGTACGGCGCCATCTTTCTACAAGAGGTACTCGGGTTTACACCCCTCCAGGCAGGCGTGGGCGCCTTACCGCTGCTCCTGCCGGTGCTGTTGGTCATTCGCTTTGCTGGCAAGTGGTACGACACACACGGCGCCACACTGCCCATGACCCTAGGCATGGCAACCACGGCACTCGGTCTGGCTGTCGAAACGACTGGAATCATGCTGCACTCGTACGTCGTACTCGCCGTAGGCATGGTGCTTGTGGGCGCAGGATCAACGGTTGCCACGACACCAGCCAACACCGACGTCCTGGCGCGGGCCCCCCAAGACCAACGCGGGGAAACAAGCGGCATGGTGCAGACCATGCGACAATTTGGGGCGAGTCTGGGCATTGTCGCCTGCGTGCTGTCTATAAGTCTCGTGCTGCAGACGACTGTGGTCAAACTGCGATCTGATCACAAATCAAATTCAACGGCCATGCTGGCCATTGAAGGTAACATCGAGGCCATCGTCGACTTGGATGCCTCTGACCCACAACTCGCCAAGCAGATTCGCCAAGCCCGCAGTGATGGACTGGCCATGGCCTTCGTATTGCAAGGATGCTTTGCGCTCGCGGGGGTGGTCCTCAGTCTGACACTGGCGCGGCCCGACCCGGACGATCAATAGAGTTCGGCCAACTCGGCCACGAGATGGTCAAGCGACCACTCTCGCATCGTTTCCCACTCGGCGCGGCGGACCCCTAGGCATGCATGCAACAAGGGTATTCCCAAGGCCGCGGCAAGTACGTCATCGTGCTCGAGTGCATCGCACGCCTCACCAGGATCTGACGGCAGCGGTGGCGGCTTGATTTCCAGCAGCGCGGGATCGACCTGTACCGGGTCGGGTGGTTCCAACGACCGATCGAGCCCGTCGAGTCCCGCCGCGATCACCCCAGCGACGGCTAGGTAGGGATTGCAGGTCGAGTCGCAGGTCTTGAACTCGATGTTGGTCGGCGACATACCACGACGTCGCCCGGGCACACGCAGCGGTGCCTCGCGATTGTCCCAGCCCCAGCAGCACCAGTTGCCGGACCAACGGCCCGCTCCAATGCGATGAAAGGAGGCCGCCGTGGGTGCTGTGAGCGCGCATAGTGCAGGCAAGTGATCCAGGACGCCCGCCATGAAGCACCGGCCTTCCTGTGACAGCGACTCCCCGTCATCGTCGCCCATGATGTCGCGACCATCACGCCACAGGCTCATGTGCATGTGCGCACCATTGCCCGCCGCGTCGGGTACAACTTTTGGCAACATCGTCGAGACCAACCCATGTCCGGCAGCGACGACGGCCAGCGTCTCACGGAAGATCAGGTGGTGCTCCGCCGCCGTCAGCGGATCGGCGTGCATCAGGGGCATCTCGTATTGACCCGGCGCCGACTCCTTGAGCATCGCCTCGACGGCCACACCTTGCAGTTCGAGCATGTCGGCCAACTCCTCGAGAATAAGATGCGCCCTGTTCAGTCCGTGCACCGAAGAGAATCGCGAATCACTGATTGGCTCGTACCCACCCTCATGGGATTGCCTGAGCAGCATGAACTCCGGCTCAAACGCAAACTGCATGGTGAACCCGCGCTCTGCCAGCGCCTCAACCTGACGCCGCAGCGCCCAACGCGGACACATCGCCCAGGGCATTCCATCGCCATCGAGCAAATCTCCGAACATCGCCGTACAGGACGGCCACCACGGCAAGAGCCGCGCCGTCGACTCGTCGCCGCGCAGCCACGTCTGCCCGACAGGGCCCAGGCCTGACGCTTCGACGGGCGCATCGACGTGGCCGGGCACACCCTGCACACCAGTCACCAGCGGAAGTCCGGTCTTGATCAAGTCACCGAGCAGATCACCGTGCCGCGCCTGCCCACGGAGAATGCCGCCATTGTCGACCCAGGAAAGTCGCACCCACGTCGAACATGCTTGGTCGTACATCGAATTCGCCTCCTGATCGCTCTTGAGCATTCCTCGCTCACTACCAAACCAACAGTACACTGCCCGGACGGAGAGAGAACAAAGGGAGTTGATTTCATGCTTGCCGAGCTGCTCGGAGGACTCATCGCCACCACATCACCATCGGCCACGCTCTTTACGGGCGGGACGATCATTCCCGTCACTGCTCAGGACATCCCCGATGGTCATCTCTTCGTCCAAGACGGCCGCATCGTCTCGATCGGTCCAGCCGGGGCGTTCAAACCTCCGACCGGCATCGAATACAAGACGGTCGATCTTGCTGGGGGCATGTTGATGCCAGGGCTCATCTGCACGCACAGCCACATCGGGGGGTGGGGCGGAGGCGATGGTTCTGCGCCCATCCAACCCGAGACGCGCATTCTCGATGCCATCGATGTGCAGGACCCCGGCTTTCGCCGCGCGGTCGCGGGCGGTTTGACCACACTCAACATCATGCCCGGCAGTGGGCACCTATGTAGCGGGCAGACGGTGTACGTGAAGCTGCGTGAAGCCGACACCATCGACGACCGACTGATCCGCACCGCCGATGGCCGCATCGCCGGTGGCTTGAAGATGGCAAACGGCACCAATCCCCAGAAAGGCCCTCCCTTTCCTGGTACTCGAGGAAAGTCCGCAGCGCTGATTCGCCAGCGACTTATCGAGACACAGGAGTACATGGACACACTGAACCGCGCGGGCGACGACGCCGACAAGCGACCGCCGCGCGATCTCGCCCTCGAGACGCTTGCCCAAGTGCTCGATGGAACACGGGTCGTCCACCACCACACGCATCGACACGACGACATCATGACGGTCCTTCGTCTGGCCGATGAATTCGGGTTTCGCGTTGTGTTGCACCACGTCAGTGACGGCTGGAAAATTGCAGACGAAATCGCCGCGGCCGGCGTGCCGTGTTCGATCATCGTGGTCGACTCGCCCGGTGGAAAGCAGGAGGCCATCGACATCGACTTCAAGACCGGCAAGGTGCTCGCCGATGCGGGCGTCCCGATCGCGTATCACACTGATGACTGGATTACCGACTCTCGCTACTTCCTGCGAAGCCCCGCGCTTGGCATGCGAGCCGGCCTGGATCGCAC
>CAZGFN010000057.1:0-15422 GCA_964524945.1 uncultured Isosphaeraceae bacterium | reverse complement strand
GAGTCTGGACTCCGCTCTGGCGAGGTCTCTGAAGCCGATACGCCCCCACTCGGATCCCGAAGAAGAAGTCCATCAATATGAGTACGCCATCAACATCGACACGATGCCCGAGACGATAAGTACCACCGCCGAAGCACTGGTGTGAGTTTCATGGCCACACCAGTGACGGCGACTCATCGCACATCACGATTCGCAATTCTCAGACGCATAACGGCGCAGTCACGGTCAGAACCGGCGGCAAGACATGCTTGATCGATGGATCAGCCGATGACAACATGGAATGGTCAAAAGAGGTCAGCGATTCAGTAGATCGGATCCCACGTTGTGCCAGAAGTGAAGTCAGCCACGCCGACATCTTCCTTGCGAGGGTTCTTGTCCAGAATGGTCAGGCCACTGGTGCCGTCATCGCCACCCTCGCTGTACCGCCAGGCACACAAGAGCACGTCGTAGTTGTCAGGCAAGCACACGCCGCCATTTTCATCG
Source organism: uncultured Isosphaeraceae bacterium (assembly GCA_964524945.1). GTDB lineage: Bacteria > Planctomycetota > Phycisphaerae > Phycisphaerales > SM1A02 > UBA12567. The sequence goes on along the minus strand of CAZGFN010000057.1, from coordinate 14,939 downwards.
GAGCCACACTCAAACCAGAAGAGGCTGTCGGTGATAAGCGGATCCTTGCTGATCGACGGGATGACGGTCGGGTGGAAGGTCTTCTCGGTCTTGACAGCATTGTCGTTGTACACGATGGGACCGACCCATTGACGCTGCGGGCCATAGGCACGGAAGCAGTCTGGGTAGTAATCATCAACATCCTCGGGCGTTTCATTTCTAATGGGTCCACGCCATCCGAGGATGGCAAACCCCGAGTTGCTGTTGTTTCGCCACTGGTCATCGAATCGCGAGCCAATGAGGGGCATTGAGAAGAAAGAGACGTTGGAGACTTCTTCTTCATCCAAGTCGCATTGGAAGGAAGTGTCCCAATGGACATCATCCTCGCCACCAGCGACGTTTGGGTTTGGATTGTAGTCATCAAAGTCGTAGGCGTCGAAGTTGTAGACAGCTGAACTGGGGTCGCCAGCGGCCACGAGGTCCTTCGGTGTGTAAAGCCCTTGCATGATGCTGGCCGAGTGAACGTTTGCGTGGTGGTTGTATCGCCAGTTGGGCTCGCCGCGGTCAGCGACTTCTTGTTCGATGACGCCACCGCTGGTGGCGTCATACATTTCGACTGTCTTGCGGTCCATAAATCCTGGGACTGGGTAGCGGCCATCGAGTTCGCCTGCGGCGTAGGTTGTCCAGCCAGCATGAACCTGCTGGAGACGCTTCTTGTCGGCTGCTTCGCGGGCACGACGCTGAGCGTTTGACAACGCTGGCAGCAGCGTGGCGATGAGGATGGCGATAATGCTGATCACCACCAGCAGTTCGACGAGGGTAAAGCCGCGTGTCTTTTTCATGGTTGAGTTCATCCTGCTAAAGCCCCCACAAGAGGGTGTATCGTTCTTGTAATCCATTGCCCCCGAAACAGGGCACAATCCAATTTATGCCAAAAAAGGCAATGTGTACGCTTAGATTCGGAGATTAAGAGCAATTGTGCCTGATGATCCAAGTCTATTGGTGATTGTGGCTACGTTGGCATAAGTGGGAGGACTCATAGACAGCCCCCTCTAGAGAGGTGTCTAGAGGGGGCTTTGCAAAGGTCTTCGGCCCCATAGGGGGCGAGTTGTGTCGGTCAGCAGGTATCGCCAAAGTGCTCAAGCACTTGGAGAAGCGTGTCTACGTTGTATTCGTCGCCGAAGCCAGCAACAGCTTCAAGGATGTCATCGACATTGACCACCCCGTCGCCGTTCAAGTCACCTGGGCACTCACTGCCAGGGCAGGTGTCTTCGAACGAGTTACCGCCGCCATCGATCCACGAAACTTCAATATTGTTCGGGGAATTGTGGCAGAACATGTTGTTCTCAAAGTACGGCTGCCCCGACGAGAGTACGCAGTAATTTGATGTTGCCTCATTGTCGCGGATCACACAATTCAAGATACTGGGATTCCCGTTGATCTTCATCGCAGAGGCGATGGTGGCATATCCACCAGTGATGGTAAACCCATCCATGGTGCCATTCTCGCCACTCATCATCGTGATGGCGGTGCCTTGCTGAATTGCATCAATGATGGTGACTTCGGCTCCGCCGGTCGACACAAGGTTGATTGAGTGGCCATTGAAGTCGAGCTGGCCGGTATAGGTGCCAGGCATCACGGTCACGGTGCTGCCGCTTCCGACAGCCGTGATAGCCTCTTGGATGGTGGTGTAGTCACCGCCGGGGCCGACGGTCACGTCTGCCGGTGGCATTTCGCCGTGCCCATGAATGCCAACATTGAAGATATCGGCGGGCCCCGACGAACTCGCTTCTTGAGCAATGCAGAGGTAGGTGACCTCAGGGGTATTTGCCAAGCTTTCGCCAGAGAGTGTAAAGGTGTGCTCGAAACTATGGGTCTGGGCGGCGCCGACATACACGTCAAAGGAAGCCGCTGCTTGCCGCACAGTATTGAATTGCTGCTCGCCACTTTCGGGCCACCCCACGGCATTGTAGGCCTGAATCAAATGCACGCGAATGTTCTTGCCACTTCCGCCACTGTCTACGCTCAGTTCAACCGAGACCTCGTACTGCGAGCCAGTGACTTCAGCGCCACTCATGGCGATGCTGACGTCCGTGGAGCGTGCAAGACATTGGTTGAGTTTATTATTCAAGTCGTTGTAGTTAGCCGCAACCGAGCCACTGGAGCCATATTTCAGGTTCCATCCGTCCAACCAGACTGTCGGATAGCCAGCCACGTTGTAGAAACTCAGGCGGCTATTGCCCCACGTGGTTGTGTAGGAGTCTCCGCCATGGACCATCAGCCCGAGGATCTCGTTGGGCCGATCTTGCATCAGCGTATACAAGGCTTGCGCAACAGATGGACAATATCCACACCAAGTGGCAGTAAATTCTTCCGCGCACACAAGCCGATTGGCGGCGCTGGCGGTGGTGGCTGTTGCTGCCAATGCGATGAGTGCAGTTGCGAATGTATCTTTCATGGTCAGCTCTCCTCATTGGACCATTGAGCGGATGGGTATTTGATCAGAAGTAATCATCTTGCCGACCTTTCGGGCGACAAGATGGAATGGTCAAAAGAGGTCAGCGATTCAGTAGATCGGATCCCACGTTGTGCCAGAAGTGAAGTCAGCCACGCCGACATCTTCCTTGCGAGGGTTCTTGTCCAGAATGGTCAGGCCACTGGTGCCGTCATCGCCACCCTCGCTGTACCGCCAGGCACACAAGAGCACGTCGTAGTTGTCAGGCAAGCACACGCCGCCATTTTCATCGGAGCCACACTCAAACCAGAAGAGGCTGTCGGTGATAAGCGGATCCTTGCTGATCGACGGGATGACGGTCGGGTGGAAGGTCTTCTCGGTCTTGACAGCATTGTCGTTGTACACGATGGGACCGACCCATTGACGCTGCGGGCCATAGGCACGGAAGCAGTCTGGGTAGTAATCATCAACATCCTCGGGCGTTTCATTTCTAATGGGTCCACGCCATCCGAGGATGGCAAACCCCGAGTTGCTGTTGTTTCGCCACTGGTCATCGAATCGCGAGCCAATGAGGGGCATTGAGAAGAAAGAGACGTTGGAGACTTCTTCTTCATCCAAGTCGCATTGGAAGGAAGTGTCCCAATGGACATCATCCTCGCCACCAGCGACGTTTGGGTTTGGATTGTAGTCATCAAAGTCGTAGGCGTCGAAGTTGTAGACAGCTGAACTGGGGTCGCCAGCGGCCACGAGGTCCTTCGGTGTGTAAAGCCCTTGCATGATGCTGGCCGAGTGAACGTTTGCGTGGTGGTTGTATCGCCAGTTGGGCTCGCCGCGGTCAGCGACTTCTTGTTCGATGACGCCACCGCTGGTGGCGTCATACATTTCGACTGTCTTGCGGTCCATAAATCCTGGGACTGGGTAGCGGCCATCGAGTTCGCCTGCGGCGTAGGTTGTCCAGCCAGCATGAACCTGCTGGAGACGCTTCTTGTCGGCTGCTTCGCGGGCACGACGCTGAGCGTTTGACAACGCTGGCAGCAGCGTGGCGATGAGGATGGCGATAATGCTGATCACCACCAGCAGTTCGACGAGGGTAAAGGCGCGTTTTTTCTTCATGGTCCAGTTTGTCCTGAAAAGGGCCAGTATGGCCGGTTCTCCAATTGATCCGATCGGTTGACGATGCGTCCTAAGTGTTCACTCAATGCCCGCACAGTGTCAAAGGAACAGTTTCACGTATATGGGATCCGATTGCAATAGCCCTAGATGGGCGGCGAATTCAAATCTCCGTATAAGCCACCTTGCGGCCCATTTCAATATAGGGTGAATCTTCGCCCTTGCAATAAGGCGTCCGCAGATCGGTGTCTATCGGTTCCGAAACAACCCGCCGAAACAGGCCCGATTCGAGTGATTCTGAGCTACACCCCTTCAAAACACAACAGCCCCCTCTGGCCACAGGTGTCCAGAGGGGGCTAAAAGGGTCAAATATGCCCTTGCGAGGGCTTTATTGGAATCAGCAGACTGTGCCGAAGGCCCCAATCAGGGCCAGAATATCGTCGACATCGGTGATTCCATCGCCGGTGACGTCCCCGTTAGGGGTGCCAAAGCCAGCCACGCAGGCCAGGATGTCGTTGACATCGATCACGCCGTCGCCATTGAGGTCCTCAGGGCAGTCTGGTTCGTCACAGTCCGGCACCATGAGGGCGACGACATGGCTCGAAGCACCAGGACCAGATCGCCAGTGTGTCACGACGACATCGCCGTTGATAGGGGGGGCATCGGCATCGAACCGGATATTGGCCATCGTGGCCCATTGGATGGCCGAGGCGTTGGGATTGCTCGCATGGGACTCTGAGGAGAAGGTGAGCATGCCACCACCGTGGGTCCAAGTCCAAGGGGTGTTGTCAATGATCTCGCCAGAGTGATGCTGGGGAAGTCGCACTTCGACGTTGGAGACTTCTACGCAGTCCGGGACGGGCACCGAGAAGGAGCCGACCGAACGGTAGGAGTTCTGATTGTGGACCACGTACTCGTAGTGGTACAGGTTGCCACTGGCCGAGGCAGACCCGCCCACGTGCAGCAGGCCTGAGACGATGCCATCAGCTCCATCATCTTCGTCGGTGATCACTTGCGAAATCGATGCGTTGGCATCGAGGTCACCCCATCGCATCACTGCAGGCATTGTCCAGTCTGTGGGGCTGAGGCCAACGCAGTTCGTGGTCGAAGTAAATCGAACCGAACGGCTCGACGCGTTGTTCAGTTGCAGATCCATTCCGAAGTCCGACTCGCCTGGCTCGACGTACTGGCCTTCAATGAAGTACTGGGCGCCCGAGTTCAGCGACGGATTGATGTCATCGGGGAGGAGTTGGATTTTGCCTCGAATTGAGGATGGGCCTGACGGGGCAATATCGAACGGGTAGTCGTATTGGCCAGTGGTCGCATTGATCGCACTTCGGGGGGCATCGGCATCGGCGTTGAGGCCTGCCCAGTAGGTATCTGCGCACCCAATGCCAAGCGTGTTGCAGCCGGTGCTCTGGCAGGATCCACATCCCGGTTCGCTCACGGCGCAGAAACTATGCTTGAGCCAGCTCAGGCCAATTTGCTCAAAGCGACCACTCTTGTAGCGGTAGACGTTTTGAGCGATGACCGGCACGTTGTTCGTGCCGCCATACCATGGGGCGACGATATTGCCCGTGTTGCAGGCGGTCGTACCCACGGCCCAGCCTTGGATACCACCACTGTTGCCGTAGTATTCAATGTCTGTGCCACCGCCTCCATAGCCATCTTCACCGACGAATACGGTGGTGACGTCGAAGTAGTCTCCACCACCAGCAAGTGCTGTGGACGTAGCGAGCAGGCCACCGCTGCATGCAGCGACGCAGGAAACAGTCAGGGTTCGGGCTATGTGCATTGGTCTCAATCCTCTAAATAAGTTCACTCAGTGGCGGCCTCTCAACCGACCTCAGAGAGGGGTTCTGGATACTCCACAGGGCCATATAGAATAATCCAAACAAGACGCCCTGCACTCGCAATCCGTCGAAAATACCACTTTGGTTCCCAAAACCATCTGTGAATCCCCTACATGGGCTCCGGGGCCGACCCCGCTTGGGCGGGCTGCTCTGGTCGCACCGGCCCTGGCCTCAGCCATTTCACCCGCAGCCAGAAAGTTTGAGCAGCATTTCCAGCCATAAAGGCGGCCATGGCCACGATCAGTCCATTCCAGTGTCCAAGGGCCATCCCGGTTGCCATGCCTATTGCCATGACCGTTAGAAAGATCGCCACCGACTCCGTCACAGCCCGGGTGCGGTGGGCATGCACCAACAGGCCTTGCCAGTAGGACTGCAAGAACGTCAGCAGCGGAATCGGAATTGCCAGCCACAGGGCCGATCGCCCAATGTCCACCAGTTCCGGGGAGAGCCCGATCATCGGGCCAAACCACACATCAGCTAGCGGCGTGACAGCCACCACCAGTAGCAGCAGCGTCCAGCCCGTACCCCACGCCCATGCGAATCTCCGCAATTGCCCGATCGCCCCAGCGACCTCACACCGAGCGATGACCACTTCGTTGAAGGCGATTCCACTGCTCCGAACCAGAAATACCAATCCGCCAGCAGGGCCCCACACCGCTAAGCACGCCAGTGCTTCTGGCATGCGGGAAATACCTGCTGCAGCCAGCGGCTGCGACGCGAGAATGAGCATGGGCGTCAAGGCCAGTGGCAGATAGAACGCCGCGAGGTTTCGCGGAGGTGGTGATGCGGCCGGACCCGACTGGCGGAGCGCCGGAACGACCAACCGCTGCGCGAAGAACCTCGCAAATATGGCTTCCATAATGACGCCGACAGACAAGCCAGTCGTGGCAATCATGACGCCCGAGCCGCCGGCCCAGGCCACGATCAGACCAGCGGAGATCGTGGAAACGAGGCGAAGAATGCTGCCTTGGGCGATTTTTTCTCGATGACCGATTCGGATTAGGGCGCCCTGACAGAACCGACGATCGCCAATCGCCCACGTCCACGGAATCATGATGGTCAGTCCGATCATCGCCGGGCCGCGAAGTTCCTGGGGCACATCGAGCAGTGGCACGACCACCAAGTCAAATACCGGCGTGAGTGCAATCAGTGCATGGACCCCGGTCAGCACCGCCGTGATGAGCACGTTGAATCGTTGCAAGCGTCGGAAACTATGTAGGTCGCGCGACACCGCCGTCGAGGCCGCGAGCATCATGATCACCGGCGATTCCACCAGCAGCGCGATTGGGAAGATCACGCCGCCAAACGCGGCGAGCATGATTTCTGGATTGGCCTGCCGACTGACCACTGCCGAAAGCACGGGAAGTTCCACGCCCATGAGCAGCCAGCTCAAGGCAAGGGGCCACCATGTCTCGAAGACTTTGACCGAGGCCGCCACAGAGGCCTCGGGTCGGAGACTTTTCACGCACCGACCTCGCTTCGCTCGCCGCTGACGGGCTGTTCTAATGAAAACCCACAAGGGCCAATTGTCAGGTCGGTGTGCCGCGGCGGGTCAGTGGTGTCGGGATGGTCGACCCGGTAGTGCGCCCCGCGGGATTCCATTCGTTGTGTGGCCGACGCCACAATCGACCGGGCTAAGAGCAGCATGTTGCGGAGTTCCCAACCGCTGCGATCCGTTGGCCCCATGGCATCGGCGACACCTGCCCAGAATTGCAATTGTGTAGTCGCTTCGATCAGTTCATCGCCACGACGTTCGACGCCTGCCTGCCGCCACATCAGTGACTTGAGTGAGTACACCAAGTCAGTCAAGTTCAGCAGCACCGAGTCGAGGCGGGGCGGGTGTGCTGGTGGGGGCGTCCACTCTGGTCGGCCCGAGTCGCGGGTGTCAACGGCGAGCCCGCAGCGATGGCCGACGACCAAGCCCTCGAGCAGGGAGTTCGATCCCATGCGATTGGCCCCGTGAAGTCCTGTGCTGCCGCACTCGCCAATGGCCCAGAGTCCTGGCACATTGGTGCGTCCATCGAGATCGCTCCGCAGGCCACCGATCATGTAGTGGGCGCCCGGGCGAACGGGAATGGGGTCGCTGGCAATGTCGATGCCAAAGGCACCGCAAGTGCGACTGATCCCCGGGAAGAGCGCGTGCGGATCACCATCAATCTCCGTGAGGTCCAGCAGCACACTTGTGTCACCGCCTTGTGCCATGCGACGGGTGATGGCGCGGCTGACCACGTCGCGCGGCGCCAGTTCGGCATCGCGGTGGGCCGATGGCATGAAGCGATCTCCGTGTTGATCACGCAGCACGCCTCCGGCCCCGCGGACGATTTCGCTGATCAGAATGCGTGCCGCGCCAGCGATGTACAGGCATGTTGGATGAAACTGGACAAACTCCAGGTTTCGTGCGGTCGCCCCAGCACGCAGGCCCATGGCCAAGCCATCACCGGTTGCCAGTACCGGATTGGTCGTCTCGCGGTACAACTGACCAGCGCCGCCGGTTGCCAGCACCGTGGCGGCTGCTTCAATGGCCACGATGTGGCCGGCCTTCATCTGCGCCAGCAGTCCACACGCCTCGCCCGAGTCGGTCTTGAGCACATCGAGGGCAAAGGCATCCTGAAAGATCGTGATGGACTCGTTCATCGCTAGCCCACGGGTCAGCGCCCCTTGGACGGCTGGTCCAGTGGCATCTCCCTGTGAGTGCACAATGCGATGACGGGTGTGTCCGCCCTCGCGGCCCAATTCGATGTCGCCGCTGCAGGTTCGATCAAAGCCCACGCCCAGCGCAACGAGACGGTCGATGGCTTCGGGCCCGCCTCGCACGATCCCCTCGACGACCGTTGGGTCGCACAGGACGCCGCCGCAGGCAATGGTGTCGGCGATGTGTTGTGCAAAGCTGTCGTCGCTGCCCAGCACTGCGGCCACGCCGCCTCTGGCCCATGATGTATTGGTAACGTGCCCGTCGCCCTTGGCGACGATCGCTACGCGAAGCCCGCGGGCTGCCGCGGCCATGGCGCAATTGGCACCAGCGGCGCCAGCGCCAACGATGACGACGTCGAATTGCAGCGAGGCTATGTGTTGGCACGCCACGCCACACGGAAGTGGGGCGGACATGGGTCTGGCTGCGACAGGCGTCATGAGGCCGCCTCCGTGATGTCGACCATGCGTTGGAGCGCGCGGGTGGCATCTCGCACCAGCGTGTCTTGTTCCGCTTGGTTGAGCCGTGTCCGCAGCCCAGTGGAGTCGTCGATCATGTCGCCGGGAAGTACGCGATTGATGTCGGGCGCCTCACCACGACGGAGCAGATCCAGCATGCCAGCGAGGTGCGGGGGGTCGTTTCGACTCATGGTGGCGCACCCACAACCCGCCGCTGGGGTGCCTGGAATATCGGCCAGATGGCGTACTTCTACCCCACGTTGTCGACCTCGTTCGATGGCGTTTTGAACGAAGTGCCCTTCGGTTCCAATGGCCAATTTGGCACCTTGTGGTGCTTGGGAAACGACGTTCCACAGGTAGTTGGTGCTGCCCGATCCGTCGGCGGCTTGCACGACCTCACGTGTGCTCTCTGGGTGCACGTGCACATCCCATCCCTTGTCTTTCCACCAGGTCACTTGCTCGACTTCAAAGACGGTATGGACGCCACAGAACCCGCCCCACAGGATGAGCGTGGCAGCGTCAAGTCGTTCGAGTCCACCGCTCACATCACCAAGCGTCCAGTCAGCGGGCATGTTCGATGGGTGCGGCAGGGTCACGATGTGTTCGTCTGGAATGCCCAGTTTTGCTGCAGTATTTCGCCCGAGGTGTTCGTCCGGAAGGAAGAGCACGCGGTCTGCGGTGTCCAGCACGTCTTGGACGACTAAATGCGCGTTGCTGCTCGTGCACACAGCGCCACCGGTGCGTCCGGCGATGGCTTTGAGTCGTCCGGACGTATTCATGTAGGCAACGGTTGCCAGTTCGTCGCCATAGCGAGCAATCAACTGGTTGATGGCCGGCATGACCATCCAGTCTTTTGCCATCATCTCCATTGTGCATCCGGCTCGCGGGTTGGTGATCCACACCTGTTGCTGGGGCGAAGCCAGAATAGACACAGTTTCGGCCATGAAGTGCACGGCGGACTCAACGATGACGGTCTTGGTCGGATTGCGCTGTGCTTGCAAGGCCAGCACATAACTGTCCGATACCACGCCGCCGTAGCGTTCTACAAGTTTGACAATTTCGCCGCCCATGTAGAAGTGGGACAGCAGCAGCAGGGCGTCGCCAAAGTGGTCGCGGGCAGGTTCCACGTATCGGTCGAGCCATCCAAGAATCGTTTCGGGCAGGCGATTTGGAAGCGCGAGGTATTCCTCGGCGTATGGCTTGAAGTGCTCGTCATAGCGGTCGAGTGCCAAGTCTTGTTGGCACACTGGGACATCTGGCTGAAGCAGAAGACCCGTGGCGGTGGGAGCCGAACTGGTCAGGCTAGTAATTGCGTCGCGCATGGCAGCCCCGCATGATACGGGGCTGCCTTTGACAGCATCTGTTCTATTTCACTTCCACTCCGCCCTATTTCGCATTTGCGACAAGCAGGGCAGCCCCACCCCAGCCGGTGAGGGGAAGCGTTTGGCCTAGATGTCCTCTTTGGCATTCAGCAGGTTGAACCGTATTGCTTGAGCACGAGCAGAAGATCGTCCACGCTGTAAATGCTGCCAAAGCCAGCTACGACGGTCAGGATGTCATCGACGTTGACGACGCCATCGCCGTTGAAGTCGCCTTCGCAGGGATCTGGATCGCAATCGCCAGCCGGTCCAGCAATGGTCAGCATGCCCGTGCCTTGATTGCCGTCGTTCCAGCCTCCAACTCGGATGAGCACGATGTCGCCGATGGTGACGGAGACAGACACTTCTGAGCTGTAGCCACTGCACCCATCCGCATCGTCGTTGCACGCGAGCATCTGGCCACCGCAATGGCGGTCATACAGCACCAGATCGGTGTCGTAATCGGCTGCATCGCAGGTGCTGACCGTCAGCGATCCGTCGCCGCAGGCTTCGTAGAGGAACCAGATGTCGTGGTAGGTCTGCCCATCGAACTGGCACTCGCTGTGTGGGTCGCCATCTGTGGTCGCATTGGTCGTGTCAAAGTCCCATGTGCCGTTGGGCAGGAAGACCGCATCGGCGCAGTTGTCGGGATTGGGAATCGACCCCACTTCGATCATAACAATCGCTTCATCAGATTGAAGCCCATCATTGGTGCGATAGGTGAACTGATCGGGACCGATGAATTCGCTGTCCGGATCGTATGTCACAACATCACCCAAGTTCGCAAGCGTGTAGGGCGTCGAACCGATGGTGCCGCCAGCTGGATCGTGAAGCGTTCCGTTGACAGGAAGGCTCGTCACGATGAACGACAAAGGATTCCCCTCAGACGATACGCCCATGAGCTGAATATCCAGCGGCGTGTCGACATCGGTCGCTGTGTAGATGTCTTCGGCCGATGGCGGGCACGCGTCGCCGGTGCCCGCAATTTTGAGCGTCCAGTCGTTGAGCGATCCTGTGTCGGCGCCGGCGTTATCGCTGATGCGAAGCGTCCAGGTGCCCGTCACTATTTCGCCGACCAGATCGGCCAGTTCGCCAGGTCCATCTGGAAGCGTGCCGCCGTCATCGTCATAGGTCGTGACGATGTTGTCCTCGCTGCCACCACTTCGATCGTGCAGTCGCACCGTGACACCCGAGGGCGCTTCTAGATCAATGATGAGGTCGCCAATAAAGGTGTGTGAAAGATCGAGTTCCAGATCCAGATCACCAATGCAATAGGTATCGTTGACCTCGATCGTGCTGGTGATCTCCGTGTTGTCATTGATAGGAATCGGCGTGTCGTACGCAGCGTAGGTGTAGCGGCCGACATCGAGCGTGACGTCGCGAGACGTGTCGCCCATACCTGCATCATCGAGGTTGTTGAAGATGACTTCGCCATAGGCCAGACCAGCTGGAAGCGTATTGGCGTCGGCTGAGAACCCCACGAGGATGACGGCCTGTTGCCCGATATCGGTGAAGTCGTACTGCAGCGGCGTGGTGCCACCATTGAGCGAGATCCACGGCATGGTCGCCAAGACTTCAACGGTCATGGCCGATGGACGATTGCTCGTTAGCGTGTAGATCTGCGTTGTCGAGAACGGTCCGCCCACTGGTCCGCCAGCGACAAAGTCGTTGGCGGGTGTGGTGTCGAATCCGGTTACGCCAATTTCAAGGGAGTGATCACGGGTGATCGTGACGCCCGATGTGGTGTCAACGATGTGCAGCGTTGCGTTGTAGGTGCCGTTATCCCAGCCGATGGCATCGACTGACACGAGTAGGTCCACGGTGCCGTCGGGCGCAATGGAACCAGAGGTGGCCCCCTCAATGATCAGGAAGTTGCTGCCTGAGATGTCGGCTGTCCAGTCCAGCGTGTCGGGCGAATTGTTCTGTAGGGAGTACAGAATATTGCTGGGAATGACGTCCAGGCATCCAGCGGTGCACACGTGCAGCACCGAACCAGCGGGCGTGACTGTGAGGCCTCTGCCAGGCAGCGTGTCGCACACGGTCGCGCCGGTTTGGTCGGGGTCCAAGTGCACGCTCAACTGCGTCGATGGCGAACCGCCGCCGGTCCATGACGTGTGGAAGCGTCCGTACCAGTCTTCAGAGTCATTGCTACAGGCGGCATAGCCTCCGTGCAACTGGCCGATGACACGGTGGTCCTGATTGAACAGTGGCGAACCCGAAGAGCCAGGTTCCGTGGTGCCCAGGTCCCAGTCGAGGATCTGAACATGGTCGTCGCCGGGGCCGTTGTAGCCATAGACGTTGCTTGGCTCATAATCGATCGACCATCGTTTGGCATCGGTACTGGGGTGGTGAATAGCCACGGACCAGTCGGAAGTTTCCGGGCCAGCGTCCCAGCCACAGAAGGAAATTTCCCACTCCTGAGGGGGCGAATCGTCTAGTCGCACCAGCGTGAAGTCACTGGAACTGTACGAAGACAGAAAATCTGAGCCGGTGAGAAACTGGTCGAGCGTGGCGGTTTCACCGTTAGCGCCCGGGCAGTTGACCGCAGGCACATTCTCGTAATTCCAATAGGTCACCAGTGACGCAGCGTTGCCGCTGTTAATGCCGCAGTGCTGGGCCGTCATGAAGAGCGGGTCGCGGTCGTTGCGAATGTTGTTGACCATAAAGCCCGTGCAGAACGTGGAGCCGCCGCTCGAAATGACCGCGACGCACGGGATTTCGTTTTCCCATCCTTCTGACTCGGCGCACGCGACGTCATAATTGCACGATCCACTTCTCGCGACGCCCGGCGATTCATAAAAACCGCGGTAGCCCACGTTGATCTTGGTCAGTACGAGTGATGCTTCGAGGTCGAGTCGGTCCTGCGGGTCGACCGTGATGCTGATGAGCAGGTCGTTGTCCGGGACAGGTGGCGTCCAGAGTTCGCCGTGTGGCTTGTTGTCCTGACTCGTAAAGGGTCGGAGATTCCAATCGCCTCTCGCGGTGCCGATGACCATTTCAGCGGAATCTGGCAGCGTGAAGATTTCAAAGCCCAAGTTGATCGACACGGCTTGGGGGGATGTGATGCGGAGATTCCACAGCAGTTGGCCTGCGGGCGTCTTGGACCAGATGCCCGAGCCGCTGGGGCTATACCAGACGTCGTGGGGGACCGCGTATCGAGGGGCGAGTCCTTCGTTGTCGCGGGCGACATCTTCAGCTTCCAGTGCCGCAAGGTTGAGCGGTTCCATCTCAATGGTCGGAACCATTTCAATGGGCCCAGCGGTTGCGGAAAGGGCCAGGCCGGCAGTGAGACCGGCAGCGGTCAGGGCGCGCATCAACATTGAGGACTCCTTCTCAACACTCAGTAGATCCCACAAAGACTGCTTCAACCTAAGCCCAAGAGGGGGTAATCACAAGGGCGAACCATATATACAGCGCCGAATAATGCCCCCAAGGGTGATAGATCACGGCGGGGGGGTACTGGGAGGTCAGTCCGCTGCAGCCGCCTCATCGGTGACTTTGTGGATGGCTCGCAAGGCGATTTTGGCCACCACGACGCTGGCTACGATGGCTGCAGCGAGGCCAACAAACAGCGTGACTTCATGAATGAGGCTGTCGCCGGTGGGGAGGTGGTCGTCGTGGTCTTTCATTCGTTTGGCGAGGTCGGCTGCGTGCCGGGCGGCAAAGCCCACGTAGACCGTCGAAAGGTTGCCTGGGATCATGCCGATGCAGGCCAAGAGGTATGGCTTGAAGCGGGCCTTGCTCACCGCCATGAGGTAGCAGAGCAGGGAATAGTTCAGGGGCGACAGTCGCAGCAGGAAGATCAGTTTGAAGCCTGCGTTTGAAGCAGCGGCGTCAATGGCATTGATCTTCGGGTGTTTGGCCAGCAACTTTTCGGTGTGGCCTTGAAGCAGGTTTCGTCCAACGACGAAGATGAACACCGCGGTGATGGTTCCAGCGACGAAGACCCAGGCCAGTCCCCACCAGAGTCCAAAAATGGCGCCTGCGGCGATGGCCAGAATCGACTCGGGGATGAACACCGTGGTGGCTAGCAGGAAGATCGCGATGTAGAGCACTGGTCCCCAGAATCCAAGGGATCGAACATAGTCCTCAGTGGCGGCCAGATACGGTTCGAGGGCGAAGTGAAAGAGCACAAACAGTGCGCCCACCACGATCAGGCCGCCCACAATCTTGATCACCACTTGCGTCCACGACGAGCGTTGGCCGCAGATTGCATCTAGATTCAGATGTAGCGTTCGGCATCTTGTTCGTGCGGAGGTCATGGGCAGAGAATAGCGGGATCGGGCCGTTGCAACACACCCCCCATCATCTGAGGGAGGCTGTGTTGTGAAGAGAGCGGAGCGTGTCTCGTCAGAATCCGACTTGCAACTGCGTACGAAGCAGCCACATGCTTCCCGTGGTCAAGCCATTGGTGCTACTCCACCAGCCGGTGTAGCCCCATGCGCCGTTGCCGTAGATCATCGCTGCGGACGGGTCGGTGAAGGACCATGTCCAGTCGATGCTCAGTTTGACATTTGGTCCAGCAAGCCAATGGTTGGCACCGATGCTGAGCATATTGATTTTGGCACTTGGGTCACCGTCAAGCGATAGAAGTGTGCTGCTTGCACCAATGCCCGGACTGAGCCACTGCCATCGACTGTACAACTCGGTGTTCTCGTTGAGTTTCATGCCAACTCCGAGTTCGAAGCCCACCGACGTACCGTCATTGTCGGCAAAGCCATTGAACCCGCTCGTGCCCGTGGCTGCATCGACGATGTTATTGAGATCGGTCCCAACGCCGTTGTCGTTATTTCCAGCGGTCACCGATCCATATGCGTTCCAGCCATTGGCCTGATACGAAAGGTCGCCGCTGACGATCCAGTTGTCACGGCTTTGGTTCTCATTGCGGAGATAGCCCGCGCCGATGCCAGCGAGTACGCCGGGATTGTCAGCGGTAGTCGAGCCTATGCGATCGAATTGGTCCCATGTTCCGCCCAGCAGCAATTCGCCCCGTCCTGTGACAGCCCAGCCGTGCTGATTGACGGACCAGGAATTGTT
>CAZGFN010000056.1:13699-15717 GCA_964524945.1 uncultured Isosphaeraceae bacterium | reverse complement strand
GAGATCCTCGGATCACAGCCTGGTTACCGGCTCCCCGAGGCATATCGCAGGTTCCAACGTCCTTCATCGCCTCTGGACGCCAAGACATTCACCGTGAGCCCTTAGTGGCTTTCTCATGCCATCCCGACCTCGACATCGCACCCCTCCTGGTGGGGAGGATTGACCTCTTGGCGGGCTGAATAAGAAACCGATCCTCTGTATAGACCGGATCGGTTGCCATCTTTAGCCTCAACACTCGTCTCGACATCTGATCAACCTGTTGGTGCATGGTCCAAGTGGATCATGCCAAGTCGATCAAACAAATTATCTGATCAACCTGTGATGCACGTTCCGGGGGGTTCGTGCCAGGTCGATCAAATCAATCAGATCATCACTTGTCAAAGAGCAACGCTCAACACACAATTTCACGCCCGAAAGAGGCGCGAGCCCGAGAGGATACCAGCCTCCCATGCCCTGTCAACCTCGCCAAAGGGGCGAATCCTTTGTTTTTAGCCTTCTTGAGACGATTCCTCCACCGCGGTCGGTCGAGGTTTGGATGCATCCTCAGCGGCAGACCGAACTTGGCTCATTCCGCCCCCAGTGACGTCTCCAATCAAGACCAAACCGCCGGGGCGATTGGTCAATGCATTGGCCGTAGAGAGTGTGTCGGTGATGATGTCCATGACGTACCAACCGGTGGCATAATTGATCGTTATCGGCGCTGCCTCGGGCGTGCCTTGGGTCGATCCAGACCCGCTTGGTCCTGATGTTTCGGGTTGGGGCATGGCCAACTCAGCCATGATGCCAATTGGGTCGCCTGGCTGCACAATCTGCGATGCCTGATGCCACAGGCCGTCGTGGAAGCGGTACAGGTCCAGTCTCGCCACTCCCAAGCCCAACGCGCCGCCTTTGGCGTCGTCGCGAGCACCGGTTGCACTTCGAATAAAGAACCGCGTGGGCCGGTCAACTCGAATCGGGTCGGACCACTGGCTGTAGTCAGAAGCCAAGGTCAGTTTGTTCGCCAGCGATCGCTGGTGCTCGGGCAGACTCATTCGCCGAGCAAAAGTCGGGTTGAAAACCTGCACCGAGATCCGATAGTCATAGACCTCACCAGCACGGGCGGTCGTGTCGTGAGCCCAGACCCAGAAGTCACCTTTGACCTCAAAGCCAGTTGGGTCTTCATTCTTGGCCGGCCCCTCGTCGTCAAGCGTCACTTCGCGCGGGCACTCCTGCTCCAACCGCTTGATCAATCCCTCAACAGTCCGCAATCGAAGATTCAACCGCCGAATGAGTTTCTCTTTGTCCTTGCCTTTGTTCCCTGCATCGCCGCCAGGGCTCGGCTGCCCGCCTGGTGGGCCTCCACCAAAGCCGCCCCCCCCGAGACCGCCCCCCATGCCACCCCCGAGACCACCACCCATACCGCCACCCATACCGCCACCTGGGCCAGAACCGGGGCCAGAACCGGGGTCGTCACCATCGCCGGCGCCAAGCTGCTTCAGTTCTGCCTTGATATCTCGTTGGCGATACAGGGCCGCCAGCCACGCATCGCACGGATCGTCCTCGCCACCTCTGGCTAACCGAGCGGATGTTTCTTCCGGATCTTCCCACAGCGCGTGGTCAGTCTCAAAGTACTCGGGTTGCACAACAAGCCGCTGAGTCGGCTCGACACGAATCGCATCGACAATCTCGTTGCCCTTGGACGCTCCGATTTCTTCCTCAGCCAATTCGGTTCGATACGTCACCTGTCCTGGCAGTTGCTCAAGTATTTCCGAGGGGCCCCATGAACCATCGGGTAGTCGTTGCCGACGTTCGACCACAACATCAAGAATGTCGACTCGCTGGTCGTACCAACGGTCAGACATCGGCGTCTCGCCCTCTGGTCCCTCGCTGGCATACCTCGCGAGCAACTCGTCGGCGTTAAAGACAGCCGAAACAGTCAGCCAATGTGTGTCATAGGGAGCCGTCGTAAATTGCTGCGACAACTCCTCGTGACCGGACACTTCCGTCTCGGCCAGTGTGTCGAAACTTTGGTAGACCAG
>CAZGFN010000056.1:12442-13599 GCA_964524945.1 uncultured Isosphaeraceae bacterium | reverse complement strand
CAGAAGCGGCCAGAAAGGCCCGGTCTCCGGCTCGTGGGGTAGTGGTTTCCATAAGCCCTCGCACATTCAATTGATCGATGGCGTGAACGGGCGCAAGAATTTCGTTATTGGCGGCGTTAACGTCCTTGATGACATCGGCGATTCGCTCAATCACCCAAAGCCGCCACTGCCACTGAAACATTTCATCGAGTTTCGGGCTATCCGTGAGTTGGTAGGCCGGAGGGGCAAGCGTCTCTTTGGAAAGATAGATGCCAATTCCTGACGCATGGTCGACATACATGCTCAGCCGCTCACTGGTCAGAAACTCTGTGAGATCTTTCTGCTGCTCCTGAGTCAATTGTTCGTTGGCACCCAAACGGAGATTGCGATCCAGATAGTCAACACGCTTGGCATCCAACAGGTCAACCACCTCTTTGGTGGGCAAGGGCTCGCCGGCACTAAGAGTTGACAGCACTTGGTCATACCCATTAGAAATTCGACGGTACAACTCTGGTGGAAGAACCTGCAAATCACGGTCACGGTTTTGACTCGCCGGTTCTGGGAACAACTCGGGCATGAGGACGGCCTGATCACCTCGATTGGCTTCAATGGCCACGCCCGTCAACGCATCGGACTGCGCCGCAATTTCTGCGGCAACCTTGTTGTACTCGTCGACGTGTTTTTGGGTAATCAGCGTATTGGAGCCCCCAGATGCCTCGGGCCAACTGAATTTGGCCCGACCAGCACGATCAATGTTCTTGATCTCTTTGAGTTGCTTGCTGACCTTTGACTTGACTTCCTCATTGAATCCACCCGACACGATTGGGCCAGCGACGAGCGCCCCCAAGATGACGACACAGCAGACCACAATGATCACATTGGCCTTGATCCACGCCAAAACTGCCTGACCATTCATGACATCACCTCGTCACTGGCTGGCAACAATTCGATTTCAAAGATGATCGGCAAGGTATAGATCTTGGTCACTGAGTCTTCAGGGTAGAGATCCCCCGGATCATTGAGCGGCGCCAACTTGTCAACCGCACCACTGTTGCCCCGGCCTGATGGATCACCGCCGGGCTTGCTTCCGCCGCCCATGCCGCCGCCGAGACCGCCGCTACCACCGAGACCGCCGCTACCACCGAGACCGCCGCTACCACCGAGACCGCCGCTACCAC
>CAZGFN010000056.1:0-12342 GCA_964524945.1 uncultured Isosphaeraceae bacterium | reverse complement strand
CGCTACCACCGAGACCGCCGCTACCACCGAGACCGCCGCTACCACCGAGACCGCCACCAGGCTTCGAACCTGATGGTGTCGACTCGGTGCCGTCACTGCCCACTTCACGTGTGGTCATGTCCGTTCGGCTTGCTTGGGCATCAACGATGCGATATGGCCGTGCGGGAAGTTCGGCGTCAGCCTGCTTTCGGAGCCAGTCGACCACCGTGTCCTGCACCAATTTGACTGGATCGTCACTGGTCAACTCAACGGTCATCGTGACGGTAATAGTTGGGCCATTTTCGCCCTCACCTTGGTAGTAGCCACGAAGATCAGTCATCTCGACCAGCCTGCGATCGGTTGGATTAATGCTTCGAATCGCTTCGAGATCGTTGCCAAAGAGTGCCGCCTGAGGCGATGCCTGCCGCAGACTCGTCGCGGCATCGTGAATCACCCACGGCCAGATATTTCGGTTGTCGAGCATTGCCAACACATGGGGCGCCAAGGTGTTCTTGCGAAAATCCTGTTTGGCTTTCTCATAGTTCGACTTCGTCGTGTTGGCATCCTTGACGGCCAACTTAACTCCGGGGGGCAAGTCCCCAATGGCCGCACCTTCGGAAATGGGTCGGATGAACGTCACGCCTCCGGCCGCAACGGCAACCGCAGCGGCGGCCACAAACCACTTGGTTTTTCGACGCCACAGTTGTTCGCGGCGAATTGTCCTAGGCACAAGGTTGGCGGAGATGCACTCCAAACCAACACCCTGAAGGGCCAAACCATAGGCCGTTGCCAGATTCACATTGTGCTCAGCAAAACCGGCGGCACCCTTCCCTTGAACGCGGATTCGACGGAATTCGTCCAATCGCTGGACCTGCACTTCCAATTGCATGCCGATGAATTTGCGAAGACCAGGAATACGGAAGGTCGATCCAACACCCACCATGTCCGTCAGCGGTGTGTCTGGATGTGTATTGGCGAAGTAGCCCAGTGATCGCTGCAAGTCGCCTAAAAGATCGCGGAACACGCCACGCATGGACTGCATGATTTGCTTGGCATACTTGCTTGTGTGCGCCTCTTGTTTGAGCCGTTCTGCCTTGGCATGGGAAATCTTAAATGCGTCGGCAATGGCTGCGGTGAAGTGGTTTCCACCGATTGGGAAGGTTCGAATCCAACATCGATCGCCCTGGGCAATCACCACATCCGTTGCGGTGGTTCCAATGTCAATGAATACAACTGGGTTGGTTTCATTGTGGAGTTTGAAGTCGTGGTGCATGGCGTTGAAGAGCGCCAGCGGACTGAGCGTAAAGACTTCCGGACTCAGGCCGACCTCACCATACAGGCCAAGCAGTTCGGCAATCTTCTCCCGAGTCACCGCAAAGAGACCGACTTCGACCTCAGGGGAATCCTCATCCTGAAATACTTGGTAATCCCACTCAACCTCATCGATCGGAAATGGAATCTGCTGCACTGCCTCAAACTTGACGATGTCGGGGATCTTTTTGGGCTCGACCGGAGGCAACTTGGCGAATCGCACCAAGGAAGAGTGCCCCTGAATGGACATCACAATGAGTTCATCATCCAACTGTTTCTGGCTGATCAGTTGGCCCAACGTCATTCGCACCACCTCAGACACATTGATGTCTGGTGTGCACAGCACCCGCTTGTGTGGAATCACGGCGTAGTCCGAAACCTCGACCTCATCGCCGACCCGCTCCAAGCGAAGGGCCTTGACGGCAAATGCCCCGATTTCAATGCCCCATGCTGCGTTCGCGGTTGCCATGCGGGAGTCCTGTTTGGTCCTAAGACCTAAATGACGATTCGTGCCAAGTAGTGAATGGATCCGGCCTTTCCAAACTCCAGACACCTCGAACGGAGGATCATACCCCGTCCAGCGTTGAGGGTTCCATATGGACAATCCCCGGGGCACCTACGATATGAGGTCGATGCCTCCTCCCCCACGGACATTCCGAATTCGCGTGCTGGGCTGCCGTGTCAACCATGCCGAACGCCGAGAACTCTCTGATGTACTCAAACAGCGTGGACTCGTCCCTGTTGGCAGGGGCGACGGGGCCGACCTTGAAGTCGTCCATACCTGCACGGTCACCACCCGCGCCGCGGCCAAGTCACGCCAGGCCATCCGCCGCGCTGCTCGGGGGCAGGGCGACCAGCCTACCGTGCTGGTAACTGGGTGCCTCGTGGGCGCCGACCCAGCCCACGCCACCACGCTGGCTGGATCAACTGGGGCGGCCTTCGGCCATGATGTGCCGCTGACCGATTCGGTTGGACGCTGGGTCGACCAATGGCTCGGCAAGCCCGTCCCCTCAGCCGATGCGCGGCCTGATCCAACACAATTGACCGCGCTTCCCCTGTCTGTCCTCCCCACCACCCGTGGCGACCACACCCGGGCCGAAGTCCGTGTCCAAGATGGCTGTAATGCCTGGTGCACGTTCTGCATCATTCCCAAGACTCGACCTGTGCTGCGAACCAAGTCAGTTGAGACGGTCGTGCAGGAAGTCATCAAACTGATTGATCTGGGGCATCAAGAGGTTGTCTTGTCGGGCATATTTCTAGGCGCTTATGGTCACGAAACTGCCCTGCGGAGAAAGCAGGCAAATTTGCAATCCGACCCATTGGCCGACCTAGTTGATGCCGTGGCCTCCATTGATGGCTTGGCCCGTCTACGGCTGAGTTCTTTGGAACCTGGCGATGTCACTGACCCCCTGCTCGACGCCATGATCGCGCACGATGCCGTCGTGGCCGGACATCTTCACTTGCCGCTGCAATCGGGCGCCGACACGGTGCTCAAACGCATGAACCGCCAGTACCGAGTCGGTGCGTACTTGGACATGGTTGATCGCGTCAATCAGGCATTGACAACGCCCGATGGGCTGCCCCCGGCAATCACCACCGACATCATCTGTGGGTTTCCGGGCGAATCGCGAGCCGACTTTGACCAAACGATTCATATCGCCCAGAGGGTTGGATTCCTCCATATGCATGTCTTTCCGTTCAGCCCGCACGACGGCACTGCCGCGGCCAGATGGACCACGCAAGCCATTCCCATGCAGGAACGCCGCGCTCGTGTTCGGGAGTTGATCGCATTGGAGTCGGGATGCGATGGATTATCTGTGGCGTATCGAAAGCGGCTCATCGGCCGCCAAGTCCGCGTGATTCCCGAACAGGTCGACCCTGATCGGCCCGGGCACTGGCAAGGACGATGCGATCAATACGCCCTAATCTCGATCCCAGGCCCGCTTGAGCGAGAGCGAATCATCCGTGCAATTCCAAGCTCAATCAACGATGATGTGATCCTCGCTCAAGAGATCCCCGCCACAGTGCCGCTGCCCGTGCTGTGAGCGACCGTACGACTTGGAGAAGGAATCATTCCCGATGTGCCCCCCACCACCAGATCCCACGCCAATGGACCCGGCGCTCGAAGCTGAAATTGAAGCGGCCCTTGGCAAGATGTCGCTAAGCGACATCGATACACCCACTACAAAAACGCCCAAGCCAGCCCGCGGCGCAAGGCCAGAACGCGAAGGCACCGTCGTGCAAATTCGCGGCAGCGATGTACTCGTTGAGTTTGGCCCCCGCAACTCAGGTGTGTGCCCGCTGGCCGCCTTCGATGCGCCTCCAGCCCTTGGCAGCAAACACCCATTCACGATTGAGCGGCGAGAAGCCGACGATGGCATGCTCATTCTGTCTCGCAAGGGAACTATTTCCAAGGCGAAGTGGCAGGACGTCGCCGAAGGGCAGATCATTGAGGCCATATGCACCGGCACCAACAAGGGAGGCTTGGAGTTGGACGTGTCCGGGCACAACGCCTTCATGCCGGCCGGGCAAGTGGACATCCGCCACATTGACGACTTAAGTGACTTCGTTGGGAAGAAGTTGGCGTGCGAAGTATTGGAAATGGATCGCCAGCGCGGCCGCATGATTCTCAGCCGTCGAAGTGTGCTCCACGAGGAACGCAAGAAACGAGCCCAGCAAGTGCTTGCGACGCTAGAGAAGGGGCAAACCCATGACGGGGTGGTCACCAGCGTGCAGCAATATGGCGTCTTCGTCGATATTGGCGGCGTCGATGGCCTAGTGCATGTGTCCGACATGTCATGGGATCGCATCAAGAACCCCGGCGACATGGTCAAGGAAGGTGATGCAGTCCGAGTACAAGTGCTCAAGGTCGACCTAGCGGCCGATCCACCTCGCATTGGCCTTGGAATGAAACAACTGGTCGGCGACCCCTTCTCGGCGGCCACGGGCAGCCTGACCGAAGGCGCCATCGTGACTGGCACCGTGACTCGATTGGCGGCCTTTGGGGCCTTCGTCAAGATCGCCGACGGCGTTGAGGGACTCGTTCACATTTCTGAGATGGCTCACAAACGAATCTCGCGACCCAATCAGGTCGTCCGTGAGGGTGAAGTAGTCGAGGTCAAGATCATTTCCGTCGACGCCGACAAGCAACGCATCGCCCTGAGCATCAAGCAAGTCAGCGGTGGCGATGGGGGCGGTGATGAGGCCTCACTCCGCAAGGAAGACCCTGCGATGGCCAAACTACGAGCCAAATTTGGCGGCGGGGAACTCAAAGGGGGTATTGGCTGACAAGTCCGCGCATCGCAGCACGGCTCCGGTCTGTCTGAGGTACCGTCAACGGCTCAGTTCAAACCGACGGAGAGGAGATTCAAAATGCACATCAACACGTTTCGACATCCATTGCTCCGCGTATTCACAATCGTCGCCGCGACCATAACCACCGCATCGGCCTTCTCCTCAACACTCCATGTTCCGGGCGAGTATGCCACCGTCCAAGAGGCCATCGATGCCGCGACTGCAGGCGACGAAGTCGTCCTTGCGGCGGGCACGTATACCGACAGTTTCGTGTTCAAGGAGGACCACGTCGTGGTCCGATCGGCGGAGGGGCCGAGCAAGACGATCATTGATGGTTCGGGGACCATGGACTACGCATTGGCGTATTTCCCACCGTTCTCCTCAGGCGAACTCCACGGCGTGACGATCCGCAACCACGACCATCCGTACACGGGGGCTGTGACCATCAAGCGATGCGTCGCCACGGTTGCGAACTGCATCTTCGAAGACAACCAGAATTACTTCGCCGGTTCGGCGGTGCGTATCGATAGCATCAGCCTCGGTGATACCTTCGAGGTCGAAGTCGTTGGCTGCACGTTCCGTCGCAATGAATCGAGCGACTGGGGCGGCGCGTTGTCGGCAGTTCTGTGGGAAGAGGACAACCTCCGCATCGCCGACTGCCTCTTCGAAGACAACACGTCCGGGGCCGGCGGCCACATGCTGCTTTCCCCCAACGGTCCCGGCTGCCACGTCGTGGTCGAGCAGTGCACCTTCCGCAACGGCTCAGGGGACGAGATCGCTGGCATACGCATTGTGAACGAGGGCATCCAGGCCGAGGGTTTCAACGACGTGGACCTGCTTGACTGCACGTTCGAGGACCACGACGGCATCGGGGTCAATGTGCAGGGCGAAGTCCATCTGACGCTTGATGGGGCCACGTTCCGGAACACTGGCAGCCCGGCGGTCAAACTTCTTGCCCCCTCATTCGCAGAGGTCTCGGCCGCGTCGTTCTGCGGCAATGGTGTTCACATATCGGGCGTATGGACGGATCTGGGAGGCAACACCTTCGACAGCGCTTGCCCGTGCCCAGGTGACGGCAGCGGCGACGGCCTAGTCGATGTGCACGATCTACTCGCGATGATCGCAGCGTTCGGAACCGATGATGACGTCTGGGACTTTGATCAGGACGGGCTGGTGGGTGTCAATGACCTGCTGGTGGTAATCGCGGCTTGGGGTGAGTGCTGACCTCAACTCGTGGTGCCGCGACGAAATCGGTCGGCACCCACCATGTCCACCGGCCGACCCGTGACCAAGTTCGTCGGCCGGTGCGATGCCGGTCGATCAGGCACAAAGAGCAGGTTCACCGGGCAGGCTGCGTCTTCATGGTGGGCCACCGACAATGACTGGCCTTTGGCTGAAAGCGAACTGACTCGCATCGGCGGCACCCCTTGAAGTTCGAGTTCATCGAGCAGTGCTGGCGCGGCGAGCCCTCCCACCACCCGGATCCAGGCAGGCTCAAAGCCTCTGAATCGCCCGACGGCCGCCCGTCCGACCACATAGAGCGTGCACTCGGGCGACACAAATTCAATCGTGTCGAGCAGTTCGACGAGGCGTCGAGCCACATTGTTCGCTGGGCTGCACATGGCTGTTGGTCTACGATAGGGACCTGATGTCCTCAAGTGAACCAACAATACGTCCACTCATCGGGCTGACCATGGGCGACCCCGCGGGAATCGGGCCCGAGATCATCGCGCGGTGCCTGGCCGACCCGGACCTCTCATCGGTAGCGCGTCTAGTGGTGTATGGGTCGGGCGGACCGCTGACACTGGCAGCAGATCGATGCGGACTCAGGGCAGACTGGCTGCGATGTGACGCCGCCAAAGCGACCGACCGCCACCCCGAGGACTCGCCGCTGGTCCTCGACGATTCTCGCTTTGGAGACCTCATCGATCTCCCCGCCCAACCAACGGCCACAACAGGGCATGCCTCAAAGGCGTGGGTTGAAGCTGCCATAGAAGATGCCACGCGGAGCGTAGGCGATCCTCGACGCCTCGACGCCATCGTCACGGCACCCATCAGCAAACAGGCATGGCATCGTGCAAGTTACAAGTGGCCCGGCCACACTGAACTGCTTGCGCACCGCGCTCGCAGCAAGCGGGTGTGCATGGTGTTCGAATCTCCGCAGCTTCGGGTGGCGCTGGCAACCATTCACCAACCACTCATGACCATTCGCGACACACTGACGATCGGACGCGCTTTCGACCCGATCGACCTGGGCGCCCAAGCGTGCCGACAACTGGGCATCGATCAACCACGCATCGCCGTGTGCGGGCTCAACCCACACGCTGGTGAGGGGGGCGTGCTCGGGCACGAGGAAGCATCGATCATTACGCCAGCCATTGATATGGCACGCAACGCGGGGATTGCGGCGTCTGGTCCCTACCCCGCCGACACCATTTTCCGCCGCGCCATAGGCGGAGAATTTGATCTTGTTGTAGCCATGTATCACGATCAAGGGTTAATTCCCCTCAAACTGCTCGGGCAGTCGCAGGCGGTGAACTGGACGTTCGGGCTGCCTTTCATCCGGACGAGTCCGGATCATGGCACAGCCTTTGACATCGCCGGGACGGGACAGGCCAACCCGTCGTCCTTGAAGGCTGCCATCGAACTGGCCGTTCGGCTCGCCCGAACGCAAGCACTCACCGCCCACGCCTGATCGCCTACGACCGGGCCGCCGCAGTCGGCCCGTTACCATGCCTCCCCATGTCAGACACGACACAGACGTACTCGATGGATGAACTGGTTTCGCTGTGCAAGCGGCGTGGATTCATCTACCCCGCAAGCGAAATCTACGGAGGCATCAATGGCTTCTGGGATTACGGCCCGCTTGGCACAGCCCTCAAGAACAACCTCCGCGATCGCTGGTGGCAGGACATGGTCAAGCGGCCCCCAATGGGGCCAGATGGAAACGAGATCAGCATCGTCGGATTAGATTCGGCAATTATTCAGAATGCCAAGGTCTGGGAAGCATCTGGCCACGTCGGTGGTTTCAACGATCCAATGGTCGATTGCCGCGAGACGAAGTCTCGCTACCGCGCCGATCATGTGCTGTGCCTAGGAATAAAGGGTGAGACGGGTGGGCAGATCTATGCGTTCATCCAAGGCGATGATGACTCGATCGCATCAGCGAAGAAGAAACTCGGCAAGTACATCAAGCGGGATATTGAGGACGACGAACTCGACACATGCGCCCTGACGGATCTCTCGGCCGACGAACTCGCGATCACCGTGGGGCCGGACACCAAGACTGTCGGAACGCTGACCGAGCCGCGGCAGTTCAACCTGATGTTCGAGACCTCGACTGGTGCCATCAGGACTGATGACAGCAAGGTCTATCTGCGACCCGAGACGGCGCAGGGGATCTTCTTGAACTTCAACAACATCGTCGACACAATGCGGGTCAAAGTGCCCTTTGGCATCGCCCAGATTGGCAAGGCCTTCCGCAACGAAGTGACGCCCCGCAACTTCATCTTCCGCTCCCGCGAGTTCGAGCAGATGGAAATCGAATGGTTCTGCCCGGAAGAGCAGGCCGAACAGTGGTTTGAATTCTGGTGCGATGTCCGCTCGAAGTGGTGGCAGACCATCGGCTTGACCAGCGATAACATCCTGATGCGTAAGCACGACAGCGATGAACTGGCCCACTATGCCAAAGAAGGCTGCGGCACCTTCGACATCGAGTATCGCTTCCCGTTCACTTTCCCGGGTTTTGGCGAACTCGAAGGCGTTGCGCACCGAGGTAATTACGACCTCACACGGCATCAGGAATTCAGCAAGAAGAAGTTGTCCTACTTCGATCAAGCCAACAACGAGCGATACATTCCGCACGTCATCGAGCCCAGCGCGGGCCTCAGTCGCGGCACGCTGGCCCTCCTGTGTGAGGCGTATACGCCCGACCCGGAGCGGGCGAGCAAGGTCTACATGGCCTTCCACCCAAGCATCGCGCCCATTCAGGGTGCAGTCTTCCCCTTGGTCGGAAAGGATGGCATGCCCGAGATCGCTCACGCGTTATGGAGCGAACTTCGCGAGCGTTGGGATGTCGTGACCGACGTCAAGCAGAGCATCGGCAAACGCTATGCCCGCATGGATGAAGCGGGCTGCCCCTTCTGCTTCACCATCGACGGCGATACGGCCAGCGACCAAGCCGTCACCGTCCGCCACCGCGACACGCAGCAGCAGGAACGCATTGCACTGGACCAGGTCTCAGCCTTCATGGCCGAGCATGTTGGCTGACGCCGCAAGCCGAACCGCCGTCAAAGCGGCTCCGATTCGGAGTTGATCGCCGCAAGCCACCAGTGACACCAGACTGTGGTCACCGTGATGCTGTACCCGCACATGTCCGACAAGCACATCGTCCCCACCCGCTGCCTTGAGGGCCGTGGGCGCATCGATCACTGTGATGTGCTGACCACAACACAAGGCTTCGAGCACCCCATCGACCGTCACGTCGCCATCAATTCGCAGTGTGATCACCTCCGTATGCACCCGTTCGACGGGCACTCGCATGCACGTGGGCATAATCGCCAAGTCCGGTCGTGCCAGAATGCGATGGCTCTCGTCGATGACCTTGGTCTCTTCGCCATTGAAGCCCGTGTGTGGATCAATCGGCGACTCGTGCCGAAACACATTGCCTACGCACGGTTCAGGGAAGATCGATTCGGGCATTCGCTCTTCGCCGCGTGACTCACGTTGGAGCGACTCCATACCGCCGCGCCCGGCACCAGACACCGCCTGATAGGTCGCTACATTCACTGCGGTCACATCGAAGGTCGACAACACCGGCGTGATCGCCGTCAGCAGAATGATGGTTGTGCAGTTGGGAACTGCGATCAATCTCGCGTCGGTCCCACACGCATCATCATTGACACCTGGCACGATCAGCGCCGCTGCCTCATCGATGCGAAAGGCAGACGAGTGGTCGATCACCGTGCAATTCGCTTCTAGCGCGATGGGCACCCAGCGGCGAGCGACTTGGGCAATGACGCACATGAAGACCAGTTCACCTAGCGGCAAGTCGTCCGACATGGGCAGCACCGGCACGTCCACGCCATCGACGGCCATAGTGCCTGCATCGGAGGCCGCCAGCACCAATTGATCACGCTCCACACCCAACTCAATAAGAATGCCAACCAACTCTCGGCCGACCAGCCCCGTGGCACCAACGATCGTGATGGGCTCGGACCTGCTCACTCAGGCACGTCCAAACGACACGACACCTCATCACGATCAGGCTGTGACAACTGAGTGCGATTCGCTCCAACAGTGGTCCATCGCGATCCAAGCAACCTACCGACTTCAAATGGAAGTTGATGTGCTTGTGCCCAACAAATCGCCTTGTGCTGAATAGCCGAGTCATCAAGTCGCAACACATCATCAAACGTGATCGAGTCAAACCGGCTGGCGTTAGCAAACACCAGTGGATCGCGGTCGTAGACACCATCCACCCGCTTGATCAAGCGACACGAGTCGGCATGGAGCGCCTCAGCAAGAAATACTGCCGTCAAATCGGACCCCCCCCTTCCAAAAAGACACGTCTGTCCAGAAGCTGTGCGACCCACAAATCCAGGAACAACCAGCACGCCAGCATCATCAAGCGTCTGGTGAATGGAATCCACGTCAACTCGAACTGGTGTGGCATCGAGCATCGGACCCTCCGCTTCCAGACCGATGGATCCAGCATGCAGCACATGAGGATTCAAGCCGGCGTGGCCCAGCGCCAAATCAAGCATGGCCGCCGCGTGGCACTCCCCTGTCTCGGCCAGAGCCGCGACGCCTGCTGGATCTGCTTGGCCGCCATATTCGTAGGCATGGGACAACAGGCGATCTGTTTCGCCCGCAAAGGCAGACACCACCGCCACCACCCGTTGGCCATCACGACAGTGTCGATCGATATGCTGAACCACCGCTGGCAAGACAGACTCGCTGGTCAAGACCGACCCACCAAATTTCAAGATCGTCACACAACCCGCTGGCATCACCACATCCTTTCGCAGTTCAACAGTGCGAGGCTCCACCAACATGGTGGAATGGGGATCTTCGATGATCACGCCATGATCAGCAAGCCAATCCCGGCACAAGGTGGTCTTCTCGTGAGCCGGTCACGCTGCGAGGATTGAGATTGTGCAATAAATACACCCACAATTGACAACTTGTACTTGGCGTCCATTGCAGTCTCTGCGAGACTGCTTCAAGGCTGTTCACTCAATGAATTCAGGAGCATTGCATGCGTCCCTATTTACCCTTCGTACTCAGCACTGTATTGATTACATGGTGCTCCCATCGCACCGCGGTTGCCCAAACCGCTCCGCCGGACCTCCAATTTCACCACGTCAACATTGCTAGCGGAAGCGTACACAACGATTCCTCCGCAACCGAGTTGCTGTTCAGCCACATTGTTCGAATTCCTGCTGGATCGATTCAAATCTACTTTGGACGGACAACCATTCCTGACGGGGTCGTCCTGCGGCTGACCTCATTGCTCGATGGCGCCCAGCAACACCATCGCGGGGCGACGCTGCAGCAGTGGCACAACGCCAGCGCGTGGTTCAACGGAGGCGATGTTCTGGTCGAGTTGATTGCGCCACCGAACTCAGGATCCATGCACGTGACAATCGATCGCATCCTGGCGATGGGCGATGCTGCAACCGAGCGATCCATCTGCCTTGGCACGGATGATCGTGAACTAAGTTTCGATGTGAGATCGGGTCGAATCGCGCCCATCGGGTGCTCGGGCTGGCTGATTGACGACCCGGCGCGTCAGTTTCTGACCGCCGGCCACTGCATGGACAACCTCAGTGTTGTGGACACAATGGAGTTCAATGTTCCACTGAGCAATGGCGACGGTTCGTGGAACCACCCGGGACCAGAAGATCAGTACCCGATCGATCCTGTGTCGGTGCAGTTCGCCGACGATGGAATCGGCAATGACTGGTCCTACTACGGCTGCTTCCCAAACACCGAGACTGGCCTAACCGCCTACCAGGCCCAAGGCGAATCACACATCCTCGCGAGCGCGCCGCCAGCGGTCGATGGTCGCGACATCACGATCACCGGATACGGCTCAACGAGTAGCCCGGTCGACCCTACGTGGTACGGCGTCCAGAAGACGCATACCGGCCCCTACATGCATTTCACAGGAAACAACATCGGCTACCAAACCGACACGACCGGCGGCAACAGTGGCTCACCCGTGCTTGACGAAGTCACTGGCATGGCAATCGGAATTCACACGCACGCGGGTTGCGGCGATTCTGGCGGTTGGAACAACGGAACCGCCATCGATCATCCCGACTTGCAGTACGCCCTGGCGCATCCGCTTGGTGTGTGCATTGCAAGTACGTTGGTGCTTGGCTTCCCCGATGGCCGGCCCATGTCGGTTCTACCAGGCACCCCTACGGCGGTGCGATTCAGCGTTGAGCCCGGTGACGATACCCCCATCATCGACAGCATTCGATTTGTCATGACCGTCGACGGCGTTGAGGGCGATCTGCCAGTCACGCCCGAGGGAAGCGATATCTACAAAGTCTGGATTCCAGGTTTGGCCTGCGGCCAGATCGTGAGTTACTACATATCAGCCACCAGTGAGAGTGGTTGGGTCGCGACGCTTCCCATTGATGCGCCCGACACGCAGTACGAACTCCCCATTGGTGAATTGGTCGAGACAGTGCTGCTGGAAACCAACTTTGATGCGGGGCTCCCCCCCACATGGTCCGCTGGTGGCTT
>CAZGFN010000055.1:475-15887 GCA_964524945.1 uncultured Isosphaeraceae bacterium | reverse complement strand
TAATTCTAATTACGAGAGAACTCATGCGACGAAACCATATTGTTGTATTTTCCATTCTGATTCTCCCACTTCCAGTTGTTTTGGCTGATGGATGGGTTGACTATGACGAGCAAACCGATGCACGCCTGCAGGCGTCCGGAGATCTCGGCGTGAGCGATAGCCAAGAGAAGGACTATGCCGTAGGCGATCTCGATCGCGATGGTGACGACGACCTCATTTGCGCTCGCAAAGAGCCGTTCACTTCCACGGGGCGTGACATCAACGTACTGTTCATGAATGAAAGCGGCGTACTAGTGGACCGAACTAGTCTGTACGCAAGTGAGTCGGACGTCTCAGGTGATCAAGGCTTCTTGACGCCCACCAACGATCGTGATGTCGAACTGGTTGATGTCAATGGTGATGGCTGGCTCGATGTCGTAACGGCGACGACCCTGACGGACAACGCCTCAAAGCATCTCTCACATCCGCGGGTATATATCAATCTGGGAGAGTCCGACGGGGTATGGCAGGGGCTGCGTCATGAGGATGCGAGGATTCCCCAGATGCACGCGACGGCGGGCCCGCGATTTTGTTCGGTGACTTCGGGCGACATCGATGATGATGGCGATATGGACCTTTATTTTGGGGATTACGACAGTGGGACGACACAGATCTATGACTACAACAACAAGTTGCTCGTCAATGATGGCAATGGATACTTCACGGATGAGAGCGACGCACGCCTGACATCCGAGATGCGTGAGTCAGCATTTGGGGCGTCAAGTGAGATGGCTGACATGAACAACGACGGCGCATTGGACATCGTCAAACAGACGT
Organism: uncultured Isosphaeraceae bacterium; assembly: GCA_964524945.1. Taxonomy (GTDB): domain Bacteria; phylum Planctomycetota; class Phycisphaerae; order Phycisphaerales; family SM1A02; genus UBA12567. Next base: position 15,071 of record CAZGFN010000055.1, on the reverse strand, counting down.
CTTTGAATCCGCCCCAGCATATTGCAGTGACCTACAACAACCCAAGCCAAGAGGGCGTCTTTAGCGGTTATCAGATCGTCGACGAAACTGCGCCCTACTTTGCGTCAGTTGGCGACTTGAATGGGGACGGACAACTCGACATTGTCGTGACCGATGATGGTGTGGATACTTACTACCTAAATCAGGGCAACGGCGGAAATGGCGAAGCGCAGTTTGCACAGCGAACGTTTAGTTCGGTCACCAGCGGATTTGGCGGCGACTCCTATATCGTCGACCTCAACAACGATGGAAATCTTGACGTGATCATCACGGACGTCGATGTTGATATTTCAGGTTGTTCAAGAACGACACACATCTTCCGCAATCGTGGCGAGTCGCCAGAAGTGACATTCGAACGTGAATCAACAGGTATTCCCGATTCAATGCTGCAAGGCGTGCACGACACGGCGATCATTGATATAGACGGTGACGGCTGGCTGGACCTTGTCATTGGTCGATGCGACTCGACTGAAGTATGGATGAACCAGCCGCCCACCGGCTTGGTCTTTGCGTGGGATGGGGGCATCCCGTCGTACCTTCCGCCGGATGTTTCTGTGGAGGTTCGCTTCGAAGTGCAGCCTATCGGTGGCGTGGGCATTGAGCAGGGCAGCGGCCAGTTGTGGGCTCGATTGGCAGGCGAAAGTTGGATAGAAGTTGCCGTGCAGGACTTGGGTGACCATTCATACAGCGGCATGTTGCCAGCCATTGCGTGCGCATCTTCCTTGGAATTCTACGCATCAGCGAAAACTGAATCGGGCACGGAGTTCACCGATCCATCGGCCGCGCCTGGACAGGGCTACGGGGCCAGTGGTGCCGATGGTGTGGAGACGTTGCTTCGTTTGGACTTTGAGACTCCTGCAACGGAGTGGTCGGTGTGGAATGATCCCTCACTTGAGACTGGCAGTTGGGAGCAAGTCGATCCGATTGGCACGCTCTTTGGCACAGTGCCAGCGCAGCCTGAGGATGACGCAACCAATGGTTCGACTGCGACGCAGTGTTGGATTACGCAGAATGGATCTCAGAACGGAAGCGTCGGCGAAGCCGACGTGGACGGTGGCCCGACGATTCTGACTTCTCCACTGATAGATCTTGATGGAACCGATGGTGATGTTTCGTATGCACGGTGGTTCTTCGACAGCGAGAATACCGATGAACTGGTCACAGAGATCAGCAATGACGATGGCGACAGTTGGACGACGGTACATTCCACTGGCGGAACGGACGCGACGTGGGAGGTCGCTTCGTTCCACATCAGCGACTACATCATCCCTTCAACGACCACACGTCTTCGGTGGCTCGTCGAAGATGGCGGGACTCCGTCGGTTGTGGAAGCAGGCATTGACAATCTGCAGATCGATGTGTTGATCTGCGATGACGTGGTGCCTTGTACAGGCGATGCCAACGAAAGCGGCGAGGTCGACGTCGATGACATCCTGCTGGTGCTTAGCTTCTATGGACAAATCAATGACGGCCCAGCTGACATCGATGGCGACGGTGTCATCACCGTCAAAGATCTCCTGGCCATCATCGCAGCCTGGGGTCCATGCCCCTAAGACCCCGCCCCCAACCAGCCACAATTTGACGAGCCGGACTCATTTCATACATGAGCCCGGCTCGTCAAGTATGACGATACTGGCTGCTTCTCGACACCCGGCTTTAGGAAGCAGGGAGGTGCCAGATGTTGCGGAAGCGGACTGGGCCTTGGGCTGTTGTGGCATGATCTTGGAGGAGGAGTGGCAGCATGGTGGGGGATTCGGTGGCGCCGGCACCAGTGGGGCCTGGGATGGCAATGTCGTTGTGGACAAGGACGCCGTTCCACCAGACAGACATGCGGGCATGTGACTGTTTTTGATCTTTGCTCCAAGTAGGGGCGGTGTAGACAATGTCGTAGGACTGCCAGTTGCCCGCACCTGCGGAGGCATTGTGGTCAGGCCCGCGAAGGGCGTAGATTGATCCTGATTCGTTGTCTGGCAGTGGAAGAGCGTCTGACGGAGATGGTGTGTTGAGAATTTGTACTTCGTACCTCGACTCAATCTTCACACCGCTATTGCCGTTTCGCTGACCATACCGTGACCCGCCTTTTGGACTGAGCCATTCGATGTGGTAGTGCCCACTGCCAAGTGGCGTTGAGGACTGTACGTCTCCGGTTCCTCGGGCAACCAACAACTCGGCACCATTCACGCCCCACCTCAAGGGATCACCCGACGTCATGACGAGTTGATCGGTGGACGAGCCATCCCAGAGGATCACGGCACCATCTGGCGGAGGTGTTGTCTTGGCTTGATGGATAGGAGTTGGCGTGGGCACATTCTTACTGTCTGATGATGTGCACCCGCTGACGTGGATAGCCAACGAGAGAGCCACGAGGGACAATTGAGGCACGCGATGGCGAATCATGATGCGTTCCTTTTAACTGGCGAGAGAAAGTCGATGTTCATCGTGCTACATCCTGTCAGGGCTAGGTCCGCTGCCGCTTCCCCGCGCATCCAAGTCCAATCACTGCCACTCACTGTGCCATGTCAATACTGTACGGCGTTCAGCATGAACTGGTGGCCCCGTACCATTACGGTATGACACCGTATCGTCGACTCTGCCTGATCTTCTTATACCTATCGTTGTGGCTGCTGATTCCCATGTCGGGTTGCTGCTGTTTGGGGTTCTCGGGTCATGACTTGACCGATCCTCAGCAAGCGATGTCGATGGCGAGCCAAGGCGATCGAATGTCAATTGCATCCATTGGAATCAGCGGCATGGGGGCGATGGCATTTGTACTACTGCTCTCGGGGGTTGTGCTGCTGCACAAAGGGCAACTGCGTGAAGCTGCTGTGACTCGTTCAGCTCGCAAAACGGGTTGGGTTTTGGTTGTGGCATGGGCTGCTTCGTCTGTGTTGTTGAGTGTCGGCGTTGCATGGCGACTCCATATGCTCGAAGGGACTCCAGCGGTCGAGCCCTCTTGGTCTGCAACTTGGTGGGCAATCTTGATGGTGCTATGGACGGCGCTGATCGTCGCATGCAGTGCTGTGCTTGCTCGTAGGCCACCGCCGACACCGTGGGACGAGCCTCTCTAGCAAGTGGTTTGCTCAACTAATTGAGGCCGGCCATGGCCCCGTGATCGCCAGCGTGAGACCAGGTCGCTGCACGTTGACAAAGAGCGTGCTTCCATCCGGACTGAAGCAACATCCAGCGAACTCGGAGTTGCTTGTTGTGTTGCGGGCGATTGGATAGATTCGACCAGTCGGAGTGACACCCAGTAGAAAGTCTCCATCGGGGCCATCTTCACACACGATCAGATCCCCCCCTGGAGATTGACAAATATTGTCGGCGTTCTGTAGAACGCTCGTATCGTCTGGCTGGAGAAACAACTCCAACGTCCCTGGGGCATCAATTTCACCGGGCGTGCCTTCGACACCGGATGCTGCGGGGCGATACCGCCACAATTGACCGGCTTTGGCCCGCCCACCAGTCGTGCACGCGAAGAAGACTTCGCCATCACCGTGCCACATTCCTTCTGCCCGCGCAAATCGAGCCGCACCTCGGTCGAATCCTTGATATCGCAGGGAGTCATCCGGACTGTCGACATCCTCGATATCTATCCATGAGACGGGGCGAACCTGTCCCTGCCGCAGTGGTGGAGTACCTTCCCAGTCACGTGTGTCGGCCGACGGAAGTTCGGCCAACACCAAGGCCTGAAGTCGCCCACCGTCAATCAGTCGCAGTGGGTCTTCTGGAAGATAGCGATACAACAAGCCATCTCCAAGATCTTCGGTGAGGTACACGATGCCCGTTTGTGGATTGACGGCAACGGCTTCATGGCGAAACCGGCCCATGGCCTTGATTGGCACAGGGGTGACAAGACCTTCGGAGACGTTGGCAGAAACTTCAAAGCAGTAACCGTGTGGTTGTCGCCATGGCAGGCCATGCTCAGGTCCAACGGTTGTTTCCTCGCATGTGATCCAAGTGCCGCGTGGGGTCGGACCGCCTGCGCAGTTGTATTCGGTGCCAGCAAGAATCAAGCGATGTGATATAAGTTTGCCGCGTGTCGTGTCATATACCAATCGCGTACACCCTCCCCGGCACGGCCATTCGGTTCCCAGCGGTGTTCGTCCAAGGTCATACACCTTGGATCGATCGATGAGGGCAAGGCCAGCGTTGTCGTCTCCAAACGCACCTGTGGTCGTGTGGCCGTGTGTGATTTCGTGATTTCGAATCAACACAGTCGTGCCTCCTGGGCCGGGAAATGCCGCCATACCGTCATGGTGTCCTGGAACGAGCAAGCCGTCGGTCATGGTGTCACCAACCGAGGACAGCGCACGGCACGCGAAACCACTGGGTAAGTCTAGAATGCCGCAGGAGGAAGGGAGGAGCGGGCCAAGTGATCCTGGCCGAGGAGTTAAAAGTGCAGCGCTGCTTCTGGAACCCCAATGCTTATGCAAGCCACAAAATGCCATCGAGACGCCGGCAGCGAGTTGAAGAAATAGTCGGCGATCCAGCGTTTGCATTGGCTTAGGATACGATGAGTCATCGTCGGCATGTATTGATGTCACCGAGTTCACACAACTTGCCTCCGGTGACGTGCCAGTACGTCAACATTCTTGGGTGTCTTCCTGTGGCTTTGCGAAGATCAACATTCCAATCACGCCAGTGGCCACAAAGCAGGCCAATGTGATGAATGTCATTTGCCAGTTGACGAGTTCCATCAAGTGCGACACCACCGGGTCGCCAATGAGCAGGGCTGTCGGCACGACGAGCACCCACTAATCACACGGCGCGTCCAGCGACGCGTGGTGGCATCTAGTCGGCGACTGATGTAGGTGAGCACTGGCATGCCCTCGATTCATCGATTCGGGCAGAAGTCAGGATTTGAAATCGGGGACTATTGCGGGAAGCATTGGCTCTGCTGTTGGTGCCCTTCGGGCCGCCAATGGCGATATTGGCCAATAAGGGGCCTCATGCCTCTCTGCGGGGGCCTGAGGGGGATTTATCAGGTAGGAATTTAGTTGTCTCTGGGCTCTGTGCAGGTACATTGGAAGTTCATGCATTGAGTTGGAGGAGTTCCCATGATTCGTGAGTACACCGTTTGCGTTGTGATTGGTCTGATGACTGTGGCTACGGCCACGGCCGGGCCTGTATTTGAAGAGCCACCAGGCGAAGATGCCGGGCAGTCTCTGACGACCGCCACCTCGGTGTCAGGAACAGGCGGCGGGGATGTAGGTGTTATCAAGGGCGAACTCAAGGGAACTTCAGGCCTACTTGGTGGCGTGGGCGACTATGTCGATCTCTATGAAATCTACATCGAAGACGTCACGCAATTTTCAGCTGAAACGGTGAACCTCGGGGGCGATGACTCACTCAGAGATCCTTGCATGTACTTGCTGGATTCCCAAGGACTTGGGCTGATTGCGATGAACAACCAAGGCGAGAACAACCTCCAGTCGAGGTTAATCAATTCCGATGGTCAAGGCGGGCTGCTCTTTGAAACGCCTGGTATTTACTATCTGGCCATCACCTCTGCTCCGATTGAGATGCTTGTGCAAGATGCTACCGGAGAGCGCTTCCCCCTCTTCGAGATGGGACTACCTGACAACCAGCAGGGGCCGGTGTATCCGCGAAACACTTGGGCTGACCTACCCCTGTATGACTGGAGCGATCCAATCGACCTCGAGAACTACGGTCGCTACGAGATCATGCTCGGCGGCGTTGGTTCTGTCCCCGCTCCAAGTGTACTAGCACTACTTGGATGTGCTGGCCTAGCTTATCGACGCCGACGTCGCTGAACACATCGCCTTGTGCGGCAATAACCTTACTCTTGCCCTATGCGGTCTGATTGGTCCTTGAGGCGTGCTAGGTCGGCTTGAACCAACCGTACTTTTGCACTGTCGGCGCCAGTGGCCGATGAAAGCATTTCATGAGCCTGTTGCAGTAATCGGCGAGCTTCGTCGGGGTTGTTTTGTGCCGCTGCTTGAAGTCCCTTGAGCCGCATCAAGGTGCCAAGCGACGAGGGAGAATTTGATCGCTCCGCAATTACCTCGAGCAGGGCAGAAACTTCTTGGACGCGACCTTCCTGCATCAAAAGTTCACATTCAATCAATCTGGCGTCATGAATAGACGGATGGGTTGGTCCAAGCCGATCGCTTCGAAGCGATGCTGCAGCGTTGAAGTGCTTGCGTGCGGCGACTGCATTGCGCTGGGCCAGTGCCAATCGTGCAAGTGCCGCTTCGGTACTGGCTTCAGCCAGCGTGTTTCCTTGAAGCCGTTTGGTTTTTCGCGCCCGCGTCAGCGCCTTGAATGCGGCGTCGTGTTGGCCGAGTCGACGTAGGCACTCACCGATATTGTGTTGCAAGGCGGCCACTCGCCAATCGCGTTCTGGATCGCCACCATCTTGTTCAAAGATTCCAAGCGCTTCCCGAAGCGGTTCAATGGCCAATTCGGGATGGTTGACCATATTGCTCACCGCAATGCTGTTGAGCAGATTCGCCAGCGCCGCACGCCGCCGAAGACGGGTTGAAGTGTCCGGAGCCGAACTGACCAGTTGACGGGTGCGATCGAGCGCTTCGTCATACAGTTGGTTCGATTCATCTGGCCGCCCGGCGTATCGAGACGCAGCTGCCAAGTGCATCATGGTTTCGGCAGTTCCTTCGCCATCTGGATCGAGAGCGATGCGATGTGCGAGCGCATCGGTGTAAGACGATCTCGAGGCTTCATAGTCGGCCAACTTATAGAAGAGCCGTCCTCGGTCATGAAGCAGGCGACCGGCAATAGTTGACGGATGTGCAGGGTCTAGTTCGGTCGTTTGTTCGGCGGCCATCAGGGCTGCGGCGGCCTCATCCCATCGCCCCCCTCCGATATGATTTTCTGCAAGATCGAGTCTGACCGACGCCGCAATCTGTGGGTAGTCACCCAAATCGGACTCAATGATGGCCAGCCATCGTCTAAGCATTTCGCCCAGACTGGTCGCAGCCAGAGGCTGGGAGAAGTTTTCGGCGTCGGCAGCGCCAAGTACCTCGGACACCATGCCAACGGTTCCTGTCAATCGCTTATTGGCAGCAGTCGCTTGACCCCACAACACGAACATGGTGGTGGCGAAGATTCCAAGCAGACAGATACCGATGCCAATAGTGCTGACAGCCATCCAATGACGCCGGAGGAATTTACGCGCGACATACCACGCATCATCGCGTCGCGCCTCAATCGGTTCACCTGTCATCCAGTGACGCAAGTCCCTCGCGAGGTCGCCCGGGCTCTGGTATCGCCGGTCAGGATCGCGATCAAGGGCCCGAAGCAAAATAGTTTCACAGTCGCGGTCAATGGACGGATCGAGTGAACTGGGCGGGCGCACGATCGACTCTGAGATGATGCTAATAATGTCGCTGAGCCCGCCCTCTAGGACATACGGGCGCTCATGCACCATGGCTTCGTACAAAATGATGCCAAGGGCAAAGACATCTGTTCGAACATCGATGAGATCTGGGTCACCAGACACCTGCTCAGGCGAAGCGTAGGCAAACGTGCCCATGAATTCTCCCGCGGTGGTGACCTCAACTTTGGAGGAGTCCCACTCGCCAGCATCGACGGGTTTGGCAAGCCCAAAGTCAAGGACATGCGGATGGCCGTCCGAGTCGACCAGAATGTTGTCGGGCTTGAGATCGCGATGAATAATGCCACGTTGGTGCGCGGCAACGACCGCATCACAGACGAGCGACACCAACGTCGCGGCGCATCGACGTCGATCTGAGGCGCTGTCAAGTTCTTGGCTGGCCAGCCAGACATCGAGGGTTTGTCCCTTGACGAACTCCATGGCGAGCCATGCTCGCCCATCGTCAGCGACACCACTGTCGTATACCGTGACGATGCCTGGATGATTGAGCGAGGCGACCATTTCGACTTCGCGTTCAAACCGAATACGCTGGCGTTCCGAAGCAAAGGCCCCACGTAGGAGTACTTTGAGGGCAACTGTGCGGTGTGTGGCCGTCTGTTTGGCAAGGAAGACGGCGCCCTGGGCGCCTCGACTGAGTTCTTGTTGGATTTCGTAGCCAGCGGCTTGGGGCGCCGCTACCAGTGATGCGTCACCAAAGGCGCCCGCAGCATGCGCATCGGCGAATTCCTTGAGAAAGCGATCCTCGCTTCCCGCGTCGCCAATCTGTACAGTTTCCTCAGGATCGATTGAGCCCGCTCTTGATTGTAGCGCCTCTAATTCGCGTGCGATACTTCCGTCGTGATCGAATTCACGTATGTACTTGCTGACTTCCGATGACATGGTGCCACCACGGGCAATGGCGGCGAGTTCATCGCGGCTTGGCCGGTCGGGCTGAGCCTCACTCACGAGGGTTCCTCGTCGTAGGCGGACTCAATTTGTTGCACGATGTCCTTGAGTTTCTTGGCAATTCGGCTGCGGGCCAAGTACACATCGTTGGCGGTCATTTCTAGTTCTCGCGACACGTCGGCCACAGAGCGATGGTGAAATACCAAGAGTTCAAATGCCCGAACCACGTGGTCTGACAGCTTGGAACTGGCCTGCAGGTCTGCCAGCGCCTCACGCAAGATGACCAGACGACGCTCGGTTGTCCACAGATCTTCCATCTCTGCGTCAGATGGAATGCTGATCATGGCAGAATCTCCGCGAGCTTCCTTTCGGACACTGCGTTTGCGATGGACATCTGCAATTTTCGTTCGCGCGATGGCCAGAATCCACGTTCTGAGTCGTCCCCGCTCCCGATCATATCTCCCTTCCCGGTACTCACGAAGTACCCGCACCATTGTCTCTTGAGAAACATCGGCGGCATCTGCGTCCGACAAGCCGAGCCTTCTGGCCATGCCCGTCACAATGGGCCGGTACCGTCTGTCGATGGAAGACCATGCGGCATCGTCGCCCGGTTGGCCGAGCCCGTTAAGCAGCATGGTGGTTGTGCGGGTGATGTCGAGCATGTGGCTACAGGGTAATTATTTCGGGGCGTGCAGGATGCCACTGGCTCGCGGATACGAGCCCAATACCCGTAGGAGCATGCACAATTGCGTTGCCTGCTCGATTGCGGCGGCCATCGCGGGGTCGTCGCGGTGGGCGTCGGCGTCAATAAAGAACGTGTACTCCCAGTTCTCTCGGCCGCTGGGGCGTTTGTCGATGTGGCTGAGGTTGATGCCAGCATCTCGGAAGACCGCCAAGACATCGACCAATGCGCCAGGATCATGCTTCGTGACGAACATGATCGAGGTGCGATCATGGCCGGTGGGTTCAGGGTGCTGTGTACCGAGAACCAGGAATCGAGTGAGGTTCGCGGGCTTGTCACCGATGTGCTCGGCCAGTACCGGCACATCGTAGAGTGATCCAGCCAGTCGCGATCCGATTGCAGCTGTTCCGTGCTCTCGAGTAGCCAACTCTACGGCCGCCGCGGAGGATGTCGTGGCAACTTGAGCTGCTTCAGCGTGGTGCGTCTGCAACCACTTTCTGCACTGGTCCAGTGCTTGGGGCTTTGATGCAATTCGGAGAATCTGATTCAGCGGGCAGGTTGCCATCAAACAGTGTGTCACTTCGACCATTGACTCGGCGCAGACATCCACGGGATGTTCGACAAAAGCGTCGAGCGTATCGGTGACGCCACCAACGATGGAGTTCTCATAGGGAACGACGCCATAGTGGGCTGCGCCGGTTGCAACGGCATGAAACACAGCATCAATGTCAGGTGCTTGGGCGATGCTGACGGAGGAACCAAAGTGCCGTACCGCAGCGATGTGGCTGAATGATCCTGGTGGTCCAAGAAAGGAAATGCACATCGGCTGTTCGATGGCAAAGCTTCCGGACATGAGCTCTCGCCAGATGGCTTCGATGGCTCCGTCGGGCAGCGGGCCTTGATTGAGTGCCTTGACCCGATCGAGCACCGCCCGCTCGCGGTGTGGGGCATAGGCGGGTGTATCGGACGTCCTCTTGGCCTGTCCAATCGCCTCCACGACGCGGGCGCGTTTGCTTAGGAGTTCTACGAGTCGGGCGTCGAGGTGATCAATACTGGTTCGAAGCTCAGGGAGATTTTGGTTGGGATGGTCACTCACATCGACAGGCTACCGCCAATGACTCGCGTTGGAACAAGGAAGGCCTGCCACTGGCGTGGCAGGCCTTCCTGAAGGACTACTGGATCGTCGGTTCAGATCAACCTTCAGGTGCTGGGGGGTTTAGGAACCAGACATAATCAAACCCCATGTTGTACGGATCGGCCGATCCGCCAGAGACACTGATGAACCTAATGAAGAGTTTGTCCGTTTGCGGATCGATGTACTGAGACACCGTGGCGAAAGGCACATAAGGCCCGAACACATCGTTGGTGGGGGCTCCATCGCCCGGGTTGGTCACTATGGGGCCGTCAAAGCCCTCCCATCGACCAGTCTGGAAGTTGAAGACGTAGCACACATAGACCGCGTAGGTCCATGGCCCGAAACGCGTGTCGACGATGCCGAATGGGCCAGTCAGGTTGACTCGACCAGACGTTTGCACTGTCACCATGATGTCGACGATCTCTCCGCTGGCACTGTAATGGATCAGTCCTGGAACATCGAAGTCGGTGCTGACTGCGCCCATGCCCGCAAAGGCCGAGTTGACCCAAGCCACATCTTCATCGGCGTCGACTACCAAACTGAACCGGTCGCCTTCTTCGAGCGTGCCAGTCACGATATCGAGACGGGAAATGCGAGCCCAATCACCCTCGACAAAGTCATCGGGGGTGGACGTATACAGATCGCGCATCAACTTGCCCAGTTGTGGGAATCGACCAACGCTTGCCGGGGTATCTAATGCTTCATCGATATCCCATGTGTAGATGGCGTTTGGCGAACCGTTGCCGCCGTAGCCCGTTGGGAACCCTGGCCCAAGACCACCGGAGTCACTTCCATTAAAGTACGTCGAGGTGGTATAGAGCCGCAGATGTAGATCTGCCGCGAGCATGGAATCGCCGTTGTACAACTGACGGCATACGCCTTGGGCGCAGGCCGCGGCACCAGTAATCTGTGACGCTGCGGCAAGGGAACCGTCGAGGCGACTGCCGAAGTCATTGGTATAACTCTGCTGGCGTCCCTTGAGGGTCAGCGACGCTTCTTTGCTCGCAAGGTCTTCGGTATAGGTGTCTGCAATGGCAACCATTGAGAGGTTGGCATTGCCGCCCGTCGTCGTCACACCCCCACCCCACGCACAGATGTTGACCGTGCCAGGTGTAAAGACCGGCGTTTCGGCAGTGGAGTAATTTGATGACCACCAGCGGAGGTAGCCGTCTCGAGAAGCGGGGGCGGCACCACCAACAACGATGATCCCTGCATCCTCAGTGGTAATACCCACTGGTTGTTGCATGTCACCGGCAGGCACGACAACGCTAATTCCTGAGGCCCGTGCCAGATCGACGAGCGTCATGACACCGGGGTCGTCCAGGACGAACCCGTTGGCACTGCTTGCCTGCCAGGCAAGCAGCATGACGTCGCCGGCATTGAGTTGCGATAAGGCGTGCAGGAAGGCGTCTTCGATGCGAGTTCCACTGGTGGACTCGGTTGGGAAGAACATGGTCGTTGCTTCGTGGGCCATGCCAGTTACGCCAAACGCGTTGTCGGTTGCGGCAATGACGCCCAGCACTGCAGTGCATCGGGCAGCTTGCGACTGGGCGATGGGTCCAGTGAAGGGCATATCAACCGTCGGCAGGCTCATGGCAGGTCCTTCAAGAACCACTTGACCAAGGTCGCTATGAACGGCACCTACGGTGACGCCGTCGATGACGCGTTCTTGGAGCCATGCGGTTTCACCCAGAACGGCGATGTTGACATCCAGTCCAAAGGCCCCCATTGTCGTGCCAGCTTCGTCAGCGAAGAACTGTGATGCGGTTGCAACGCTCTCGTAGGGGTCGGCGTTGTTTCCGATCGGATCGATATCCCATGGGTAGATCGCCAAACCATCGCCAGCGTAGTAGGGGTCTGGAAGCAAGCCGAAGATGTTCTGGTGGGGTGGGCGGCAGGTTGAGGCTGCGGCGTAATCCCATTGGCTATTGTCCGACCACGAGAATGGTGCCCACACCAGATCGCGAAGCATTGGATCATCCTGTACCGATGTCTGATTGGGACCGACAATCCAGCTGTTGAGTACTTCGATCGTGCCACCATTGCACGGGTTGGTGCTGCACGTTGTGCCAACACCATTCCAAGTGCCGCCAAGTGAGGCGCACTCCTCGGCCCCGACAAAGTCGCAATTCGCGCCGATACAGCACGCACCATAACCCGCGGGCGACTGCGCCAGTGCCTGCCGGTTCATGTGGAACTGCAGGTTGAAGAAGTCAGGATCATCCTGCTGGACAACATCGGGGTAGCACAGCGAGCGGGCCCGGGAGGCCATTGCAGCGGTCCACTGCCCTGCCATTGGCGGGAGTAGTTCTGGGTAATCAGCAATCTCCGGCGGGTAGCCCAAGTGCCCCCAGTTGACCCACTCCAGATCGGTGTAGAGGTCGCCGTTGGCGGCGTCATCTTTGTCATCGAGAATGGTGCTGATGACTCGCATGCAGCAGTCGTAGTCCTTGCAGCCAATGAGGGTCGTTTCATCGTCGGCGATGGCAGCCCACGAGCTGCGTCCGCTGTAATTACCTGCGACGTTGCACTGTCCAGAGGCCGAGTAGATGCCAGCACATCGCGGCATAAACTGATACAGGCGGGCAGAACGATCGCGTACGTCTGCGTAGTCCAGATAGGCCTGTGTTGGAGCGTCGCCCACGGCCGGGGGATCCGGTGGGGTAATGGGGTCGGTCAGGTCATTGGTTCGCCCCAGCGGGTGGAAACGATTGGCCGCCGATGTGTCGGCCACCGTGCAGGTGTCAGCGTCGGCCAATGCAGGATTGACGTAGGCCGGCAGCGTTGCGTTGAGGTAGGGGTTGAGCTGGGAGTTCCGCGGGTCGGGGTTGTATTCGCCTGGCCGCAAGTCGTCGTTGCCGAGGATCTCGTTGGCATACTCAGGCACCAGATAGGGCGTAATGCCCGTGCAGGTTCGCGAGTCGAAGAACGCACCTGCCCCCTGGCCGAGCAGCACCAAGTCCAAGGCGACCTGGACACAGAGCGGGTCCCACGTCGTCAAGTCACCTGTACCGATCGTCTCCGGGCAGCACCCCGGTACGACTGCTTCGATGGCGGTGCAGCAGCCCGGTTCGTTGCAGCCGGCGCCGGTGTAGACCGCCTGAATGCCGGGCAGCGTGTTAGTCAGCGGCACGGTCGGAGAATTGTGAGAACGCGGGAAGTAGCAACTGCCCCGCAGTGGATCGGATGGTTCGCCGAGTTCGTAGGGGTAGCCATAGGTCCAGTCGTGTGGCGGCACCAGATCGCCCGGGTGGGGTGCCAGGCCATCACCGTAGTAATTCCAGATGGTGACCCCCGGGGTGGTGAGATTCAAGTAGCGGTTGTTGATGCGACCAAACCCGGTATCGTCATTTGACGGCGGCGTGCCGATTCGGAAGAACTTCGAGTCGTCGGTCCACCTATTTCGAGCATGGTCCCATGGGAACATCTGATCGGGTGGCGGCGAACTGGCTCCGGCCGAGCCGATGCACTGGAATTCAAAGGTGTAAGCATCGGTCTCTGGGAGCACGGGCCAATCGCCCCAGCTCAGCGGATCTCCCACTTGCTGGGGAATGCCGTACTCCGCGTAGTACTCCAAGCCCGTGGGGCCGAACCCGTGCCGGATGCATGGTCCGTAGTTGGGCACCATGTAGTTGGGGACGAAGACCGAGTCTTCATCTTCGGTGGGCGGGGCGGGAATGAATTGGCTGAACGTCGATAGGGCGGGGTACCACGTGGCGTTGGCATTGTCCGCGGGTCGGCTGCCCATCAGCAAGAGAAACTGATCGGAATTGGTCGCGGGCTGGCCAGCGGCAGCGAGGTTGGGTTGGAAACCTTCGTCCCACCAGCGTTCGGGGTCCCAGCCGGTCCAATCAGAGTAGGTGCCAGCATACTCCCAGTAGGGCACCAGCCATGTGGCTGGGTCGGGCTCTTCGAGTACCGGCGGAGGCGTGAACCACTGCACCCAGAGCGGTCGCCAATTACCACCGTGAACAGAATGGCCCTCGGGGCCGATCATGTCGGGCAGAATCATGTTCTGCTGCCAGCAGGAGAGTCCATGCAGGTCGTTGAAGTTGCCGCCCGTGCAGCCCTCGTTGCAGAGCGTTTCGGTGGTGATGGTGTACACGCCGCTGGTGGAGCATCCGCCAAGAGGTTGAGTGAGATCTCTCTCGTCGGTTTCGCAATCTATAACTCCAGAATCAGCAGGCGGATTGAGTGACAAACCACAGAAGACATCACCCCCATACCGAATATTGGGAAGCATGGCCCTGACGTAGTAGCCACCAGCCTCGAGGCATCGATCGCAGGCTGCCGTTTGGTCATCATTGCTGATAACGCGTGCGTTGACGATGACCGGTGGGTTGAAAGTGGCCGGAGGCGTATCGAAATTCTGCCACTCCCACAGCGGCGCGTTAGGATTGAGGTCGATGTCGCTTGTGTCGGTGTTATTCCAGTATCCGACTTCATCTCGCAGTCGACCGGAGGCGACGGGCGGCTGACC
>CAZGFN010000055.1:0-465 GCA_964524945.1 uncultured Isosphaeraceae bacterium | reverse complement strand
GACCGGTGGGTTGAAAGTGGCCGGAGGCGTATCGAAATTCTGCCACTCCCAGAGGGGTTGCTCGGGGTTGGCATCGAGTTGTGGCCCCTGTGCTCCAAGATTATTCCAGTAAATAACTTCCGATCGCAGTCGACCGGAGGCGACGTCCGGCTGATCGTAGAACGGGTCGGCTCCGCTGGACAGGCAGTATTGTTTGGGCCATATTTCGATCTCTCCATTCCACACCCAACCACCTGTGGGCGTTTCGGCTACGCCATTGAGGCAGCAACTCCCCAAGACTTCTCCGCAGACATCACAACTCCAATACGAGTTGAATTCAAGTGTGGAGCCGGGGATGGTGCCTTCGAATACTCCTCCGCCATCGACACATTCGGCCACGAAGCTGTCTTCGCCATCACGAACATTGGGAATGCAGCAGGCACCATAGGCCATGGGGGCATAGTCGAGACACACGGCGCCGCAGGT
>CAZGFN010000054.1:0-16275 GCA_964524945.1 uncultured Isosphaeraceae bacterium | reverse complement strand
TGATCGAAGAAGTCCGGAATACATGGCAGTTCTTCCGCGATCGCCGCCCTGAGACTTACGGGGCGCTGACCGAGGGATGAGTGAATCACTGAGCAACGCTGACCTCGCGCCGGTTCCGCCGGAAGGGCGAACGTGGTCGAAGTGGAATATTGCTGCGTTGTGGATCGGCATGGCGGTGTGTATCCCGACCTACATGCTCGCTGCTGGCATGATCGCCGTGGGCATGACGTGGCTGGAGGCCGTGGTGACGGTGCTCCTTGGAAACCTCATCGTGCTGGTTCCGATGATTGCCAACGGGCATGGTGGGACAAAGTACGGCGTGCCATTTCCGGTGCTGGCCCGCGCGAGTTTTGGGACTGTGGGCGCCCACGTGCCGGCGATCGCTCGGGCCATCGTGGCCTGTGGTTGGTTCGGTATTCAGACGTGGATCGGCGGGGCGGCCATCTACTCAATTCTCGTAACGCTCGATTGGATTACGCCGGCAACCGAGGCCAACATCCTTCCGTTTCTGGGCATCTCGTCTGGGCAATTCCTGTGCTTCCTGATGTTCTGGCTGCTGCACGTGGCGATCGTGGTGACGGGCATCGAGTCAATCAAGTGGTTCGAGGTCTACGCGGCGCCATTCTTGATCGCCTGTGGCATCGCACTCTTAATATGGGCATTTGTAGCGGTCGATGACACGGCGGCCCTCTTTACAACCAGCACACCGCGACCGGATGGTGTGTCATTCTGGTCAATCTTCTTCCCGCAACTCACCGCCATGGTCGGATTCTGGGCGACGCTCAGTTTGAATATTCCGGACT
The DNA here is from genome assembly GCA_964524945.1 of uncultured Isosphaeraceae bacterium. Lineage (GTDB taxonomy): Bacteria > Planctomycetota > Phycisphaerae > Phycisphaerales > SM1A02 > UBA12567. The sequence continues at coordinate 15,472 of CAZGFN010000054.1, read as the reverse complement.
TCACCCGGTACTGCCGGAGTCAGAAGGATCAGGCCGCGGGTCAACTCATCGGTCTGCCTTCGACGATGACGCTGTTCTCCTTTGTGGGCATCATCGTGACTGGCGCGACGGTCGTTCTCTATGGCCAAGCCATATGGGATCCGGTAGAACTCGTGGCGCGTATGGGTTCGTCGTGGATTGTGGTGTTGTCGATGGTAGCGCTGCTGATCGCCACGCTCTCGACGAATCTCGCGGCCAATGTCGTCAGTCCGGCCAATGGATTCTCAAATCTGGCGCCGCGCTGGATCAGCTTCCGCACCGGCGCCCTCATGACGGCCGCGATCGGCATCCTCATCATGCCGTGGCGTTTGATGACCGATCTCTCCGACTACATCTTCGTATGGCTCATCGGGTACAGCGCCTTGCTCGGACCGATCGCAGGCATCATGCTGTGTGACTACTTCGTCATCCGCCGTACCGAACTCGATGTCGAAGCGTTGTATGACCCCGAGGGCGAGTACGCTGGCATCAGCCTGGCCGCCATGCTCGCGCTGGTGCTTTCAGTGCTTCCGAATCTGCCGGGCTTCATCAATGCCGTCACCGGTACGGCTGGAACCGAAGAGGCCTTCTTTCACGCGTTCTTCGACCAGATCTACGGGTACGCGTGGTTCATCGGCCTTCCGCTCGCGATGTTCTTCTACTGGCTCTTCAAGATCAACTCGGCTGCGCTCTCTGGAGCAGGCTCGCTGCGATTTCGATGAATTGATCGAGCAGTCAGCCAAGCGATCTACCGCCGGAAGGGTGTAGTGAACCTTGAACATCGCACCCCACGTTAGACTTTCCATCACTGGAGACAACCCCACATGACCGATCACCCCGTGATGCCGGCCTGTACGCATCAGCCGCGACCTTATGACGGACCGTCCCGCGAATCAGTGCTTGACATGCGGCGTGAGTTTCTCACGCCGGCCTTGGTGACGTATTACGCCGAGCCAATCATGATCGTTGAGGGCCATATGCAGTGGCTCTTCGATGAGACGGGCCGACGCTACCTCGATGGCATTGCGGGCATCGTCACTGTTTCGGTGGGGCACTGCCATCCGAAAGTTGTTGAGGCCGTTCGAGAACAGAACGAACGTTTGCAACACACGACGACGATCTATCTCAATCCGAACATCGCCCAGTTTGGCAAGAAACTTATATCGACCTTCCCGAAGGATTCAGGATTGGGCGTGTGCTACTTCACCAACTCGGGCAGTGAGGCCAACGAACTGGCCATGCTGATGGCCCGGTTGCATACCGGTAATTTCGACATCCTCGCACTCCGCAATGCGTATCACGGTCTGAGCAATCAGGCGATGGGACTCACCGCGCTACACAATTGGAAGTATCCATACCCACACGGATTCGGCGTAAAGCACGTCAAGGCGCCCGATCGATACCGCGGTCCACATGGCTACGACGACCCAGACGCGGCCGCGAAGTATGCGGCCGAGGTCGAGGATGTGCTGCTCCACGCCACGTCTGGCGCAGTCGCCGGCTTCATCGCCGAGCCGATTCAGGGTGTCGGCGGAACCGTCGAGTTGCCGGATGGGTACCTCGCCCGCGTGTATGAAATGATCCGCGCTCGTGGCGGTCTCTGCATCAGCGATGAAGTGCAGACCGGTTTCGGCCGTACCGGCACGGCCTTCTGGGGCTTCGAGAATCAGGGGGTCAAGCCCGACATCGTCACAATGGCCAAGGGCATCGGTAACGGTGCGCCGCTGGCATGCTGTGTCGCGCGGGCCGAAGTGGCGGACTGTATGAAGCAACGCCTGCACTTCAACACCTATGGCGGCAATCCAGTTTCGATGGCGCAAGGTCTTGCGACACTCGACGTGCTGCTTGAAGACAACGTGCAGCAGCATGCCGCCGATGTAGGCGGGTATCTCAAGCAGGGCCTTGAGGATCTGCAGTCGCGGCATGCGATCGTCGGTGATGTCCGTGGTCAGGGGCTCATGCTCGGCATGGAACTCGTCACCGACCGCGATGCCAAGACGCCCGCGACGGCCGAGACGGCTACCGTGCACGAACGCGCCAAGGATCTCGGCCTGCTCATCGGCAAGGGTGGCTTGTATGGAAATGTGCTTCGCATCAAGCCGCCGATGTGTCTTGAGCGGGAAGATTGCGACTTCATGTGCAAGGTGCTGGATATTTGCCTGAGTGAGGTGTCCTGATGTCGCTGCTGATCAAAGACGGACGCGTGATTACAGCCGATGCGGACCGAATCGCCGACGTGCTCATCGAAGGTGAGCAGATCACACAGGTGGGAGAATCGATCGAGTGCCCAAATGCCGATGTCATCGATGCGTCGGGTAAGTACGTCTTCCCAGGATTCATCGACCCGCACGTGCACATTCACTTGCCGTTCATGGGGACCAATGCCATCGACGATCACGCCTCCGCTACTAAGGCGGCGCTCGCGGGTGGCACGACGACTCTGATTGAGATGATCTGCCCGGGTCCGGACGACGAACCCAAGGCTGCATTCCACGAGTGGAAGTCGCTGGCGGAAGCGGGGGCGTGCTGTGATTTCTCCTTTCACCTCTCGGTCGTGCGCTTTGATGAGTTGGCCAAAGAGCAAGTGCGGGACTTGGTAGCCAACGATGGGGTGGCATCGTTCAAGGTTTTCCTTGCCTACAAAGGGGCGCTGGATATTGCTGACGAGCAGCTCTTTGAACTCATGGAGATCGCCCGTGAACTGGGCGTCATCATTACGGCTCACTGCGAGAATGCCGAGGCGGTCGATGCGATGCAGAAGCGTCTGATCGATTCGGGGAAGACCGGTCCGGAGTGGCATGAGCCATCGCGGCCGCGATGCGTCGAGGCAGACGGCGTGAGCCACCTGTGCACTTTTGCGGAGTTGACCGGGGCTCATGTCTACATCGTGCATACCTCATGCAACGCCGCGGTTGATCGGGCGATAGCCGCGAAGGACCGAGGCGTCAATGTTTTCGTTGAGGCGGTGGCGCCCCACTTGGTTTTGGATAAAACGTACGCCGAGCGAGGCGATTTTGAAGGCGCCAAGTTCGTCATGTCTCCGCCGCTTCGAGACAGTGAGGAGCACCCCCATCTCTGGAAGGCGCTGGCGAGTCGTGACATGGTCACGATTGGAACCGATCACGCGCCCTTCAACTTCCATGGGCAAAAGGATATGGGTCGCGATGCTTTTACGCTGATCCCCAACGGCATTCCTGGTGTGCAAGAGCGAGTCGATCTTATTCACACACATGGCGTGTGCGCTGGGCATATCGACTTGCAGACGATGGTCGATGCGTGCAGCACACAGGCCGCCAAGATCTTTGGCATGTATCCCCGCAAGGGCGAGATTGCCGTAGGGAGTGATGCTGATGTGGTGATTTATGATCCACACTTCACGGGCGTCTTCACCCACGCCGATGCCGAGAGTCAGGTTGACTACAGCGGCTACGAGGGTATGAAACGCAAGGGGCGCTGTGAACTGGTCATTCGCCGAGGCGATATCGTCGCCCGCGACGGTCGCTATGTCGGCGTCGGCGGCGGTGGACGCTACCTTCCTCGCATACCGAACCACTGACCGTCGGTCGATGGGGAGCGTGTGGGAGGGGAATGTGATTAGTCGTTCGACACCAGTTTGTTGGACTGCTCGACGAACTTGTCGCCTTCCCACTGCGTGTCCTTCTCAATCATGCCTTCGCGTCGGGCCTTGGCGGCGGATTTGGCTTCAGTTTGGCGGCGGACGAGGTCGGCGTGGGTGCTGAAGTAGGGGAGGCTGGCGCCGCGGAAGTCGTCGACCGACTTGAAACCATGCGTGTCCATGAAGGCCGACAGTTGCTCACACATGTTGTTGACCATGCCATAGCCGTGGATCATGACGCCTGTGCAGACCTGCACGGTGTGGGCACCAAGCAGAATGAACTGCGCCGCATCTTCGCCGGACTCCACGCCGCCGATACCACTGATCGTGCGGTTGGGGTAGTCCTGAGCCATCATCTGCGCCAGTTCCATCACCATGCGAAGGGCGATGGGCCGCACTGCCTTGCAGGAGTAGCCACCAGGAACGGTGTAACCCTCGACGGTGGGCATTGGTCGGAGCGTCTTGAGGTCCACGCCCATGACGCTGAGAATGGTATTGATCGCGGCAAGCCCATGGCAGCCAGCTGCCAGCGCGGCGCGTCCGGGTTCGGCAATGTGCGTGACGTTGGGCGTCATCTTGGCCCACACGGGAATCGTGGCCGCTTCCATGACCCAACCACTGACCTCTTTGACGATGTCCGGGTTCTCACCCATGGCCATACCCATTTTCCGTTCGGGTAGACCGTGTGGACATGAGAAGTTCAACTCGAAGGCATCGACGCCGGCATCCTGACACCGCTCTACGATTTCCACCCACGCATCGTGGCGATATTCCTCCATGATCGAGGCGATGAGAATGCCATCTGGATGCTTGTCCTTGATCTCCTTGAACTCATCGAGCCAAGTTTCAAATGAGCGGTCGCTGATGAGTTCGATGTTCTCCCATCCAAAGACTTCTTTGGATCCCTCCGCTCGCATCCGCGCGTATCGCGGCGCGACGTTGGTGACTTTGTCGGCTTCAAGGCTGATGGTCTTGGCGATGACCGCCCCCCAACCTTCATCAAAGGCCTTGTTGATTACATTAGCATTGGTTCCCGGAGGTCCCGACCCGATGACAAATGGGTTTGGAAGATGCAGTCCGTCGACGGTAATTGAGATATCTGCCACGATCGGATAGTAGCAGGCCGCTCACACGTACCGTGTTTTACGCGCAGGGTCCCCATTGAGAGAGCAATGCGAGCAAGTCATCCGTATCGACGTGCCCGTCTCCGGTGATATCGATGACAGGGTCGCTGGTGCCCCATGCTGCTATGAGCATGAGTAGGTCATTGACCCCGACGGCTCCGTCGCCGTCAAAGTCAGCCGGGCACGGAGTGCCACCGAGTGTTCCATCGGTGTGGATGTTCTGCGCGTAGATGCGTTGCGAACCATCTCGGGTGTCAGACCAGCAGGCGATGAGTTGGCCGTCATGCGATGTGGCGCTGAGATCTTGACGCGAAATCGAAGGTGTTCCAATCGACGTGGGGCCAAAGACTGTATTCCAGGGCAGATTGCCATTTGGGTCGGCTGCTGCTGCCAGGACCGTGCCAACACCTGTGACGCTAGCGCTCACCCATGTGGCGGCGGCTAGTTCATTGACCTGCGCTGCGGAGAGGTCCAACACGCTGAGCGAACTGCTCAAGGGCATCACCTGTTCGCCCGTCGCGCCTAGCAAACGATTGCCGCTCCGGTTGACTCGGTTGACCTGCACACCCGATTGGCTTTGGCCGCTGTTCTGCCGAGCCCAAAACACGGTGACTTCGTCGTTGATTGGATCATGGCAGGCGGCAGGGGAGACATGCGCCATGCTGGACTCGGTTGTGAGGGCCAAGCCATTGCTGCCAAGCAGCACTGTGCCATCTGCATCGATCCACTGAACAAATATCATCAACGGTGATGACGTATACCAACTCAAGACAGCGCCGCCGGAGTCATCGCTGATGAATTCAGGAAACGCGCCGTACTGCAGGGAACTCGATGTGAAGACATTCGTTAGCCCCCACGTGACTGTGCCGGCGGTGCTGATTCGTGCGGCCTTCAATCTCTTGGGGCCGCTGAATGATGTGTAACTCACAAAGGATGCGATAACGTGCTGGTCCCCGCTTGAGTGAAGATCAGACACGATCAGTGTCCCGCCATCGGAGATCACTAATTCAGTGAACCACGCGGGCATACCGTTTGTTGCGATCGCTTGGAAGTGCGAGTCGGAGTCAACGCCCCATCCGATGATCGTCCGAGTATCGTCACCTCTGCAGATCTGTGCGTTGGCGGTGTAGCCACCACCACCGCCGAATTGATGTTCCCACGCCACACTGCCATCTAATGCAATCATTACCGCGTAGGTCGCGGCGCCGTCCGACCATGCTAGCGCTGCATTGTCCCCACCGACGCACGCGAGATCGAAGTCCTGAACCCACGACAGCGATTGATCTGACACTAACACCGGCGCTTCAAAGACAGGTGTTCCGTTTGCGTCGAGTCGTTGAATGGAGACGTCGTACCCGGAACTCGAGTCGTACCACGCGATCCAGGTGTCGCCTGTGGATGTGGATGCTGCGTGTGAGATGACGCACCCGGCGTCCTCGCCTGAAACGAGCGTATTGATGGATGCATCGTCGGACCACTGTCCCATGGATGCGGTTGCAAGCAATAGAATTGACAGAATGGGGGCGGTATTGAGCATCACGTCACCATAGCAGGCGGGGGTCGACTTCCAAGTAGCAAGTAACGATCCTGTCACAGTTATCGCTCAACGCCAAGTATTAGGGCAGGGCTACTGATCCCCGTTGTCGCGAACCCCCAGCAGTTTGGGCTTCGATCCATATCGCGTCTTCCTTGCTGACTGTGGCTGGGACCTCAACATGCACATGGAAGTGACGTCCACTGCGGTCGGCCTTGGCCTTCATGGCCCCTGCGCCAGATTCACTGCCGATCCAGACACGAAGTGTGTCTGGTGTTGGGCCGGTGGAAACTTCGATTTCGATGTGTAGCTCACTTCCGGTCGCCGCATTACCGCCGATGAACACGGTCATGGTGGTTCCATCGATCGTCACATTGCGTGATGTTTCGGTGTCGCTATGCCCATGTTCATGGCCAGCGGGGGCCGGTGGGCCGGCGGTTGTGGGCGCTTGGGTGTGTTCGTTGTCATTCGGCGTCGCATTCGAGGAATCTTCGGAGGAATTACCGCAGGCCACCAACCAAAGGACAATCGCAGCGAAACTGAGCACATGAAAGAATCGGGTCATGAGATCTCTCCGATTGAAGTCTTAGCGTGAACGGAGCTAGCACGACGCGGCGCGCCATCCTTAAAGATGAGATTGAATCCCGCCGGCACAACCAACAGGTTCAGGATAGTCGATGTCAGCAGACCTCCGAGCGTCACAATAGCAAGAGGCGCCAGCAACTCACTTCCGGGACGCCCCGCAGCAAGAGCCAATGGCGCTAATCCAACGGCAGCGGCTACGCCCGTCATGAGAATGGGAATAAGGCGTTCCATGGAACCTCGCACAACGGCATCGATGGGGGAAGCGTCTTCACATTCCATGAGGTGGTTGTAATGGTTGATAAGAAGGATGCCGTTACGCACCGCGATGCCAAAGACTGTGATAAAGCCAACTAGGCTGGCAATCGAGACGACCGGGGCGGCGCCGATGGAGGTCAGTTGAATCGCCACGACTCCGCCGATGAGCGCCAAGGGAAGATTGACCATGACTAATAGGGCCGAACGCCAAGTACCTGTCGAAATTTGGAGCAGCATGAGCATCACCAGCGCGATGATCAAGCCCGTGGCTAGGATGGTCCGCGATGCCGATTGCTGCGCTTCAAACTGACCGCCGTAGACGACGGTGTTGCCGGTTTCCTTAATGATCGGGTCCACGCGAGCCTGTACTTGTTCGATCAGATCACCAAGATTGGAATTCTCGCCGACATTGAGTGAGATGACAGCTTTGCGGCGCGCGTTTTCCCGGGTGATGAGGTTGCTGGCACGCTGCGGTCCGATGTCCGCCACGTCACGGAGCATGACTGTAGCCCCGTCGCGACCGTGCAGCAGCAAGGTTTCGATCTGTTCGATGCGTTCGCGTTGATCGGGCGCCAGCCGAACAACGATGTCGTACTGCTTGGCGCCCTGATTGACAACGTCAACGACTTCACCGTGCACCGCCTGCCGAACCTGTTCGGCGGCATCGGCGGGCGAAAGACCAACGGCGGCGAGATCTGCGTGGCGGTATCGGATTGGAAGTGATGTGATGAGCACTTCACGATTGGCGTTGACATCTCGGGCCCCTGGGATGGATTTGAGTTCAGCTTCAATGCGTTTGGCGACCTGACGAAGTTGGGTGAGGTCTTCGCCGTACACGTTGATGGCGATGGATGCCGGCGTACCAGAGAGAAGATGACTGAGCCGATGTTCGATCGGCTGACCGATCATTGTGGTGATGCCAGGCACTGCACCGAGCACGGCATCGATCTCGCGTCGAATGACGTCGCGGCTCTGTCCTTCCATGACGACGACTTCAATCTCAGAATTACTCACCGGTTCGGCGTGTTCGTCGCGTTCGGCACGGCCGGTTCGTCTTGAGACCGAGCGTACGCCGTCGATGGCGATGAGCCGTCGTTCGACATTGGTGGCAAGTCGATGGCTCTCGGCCAGCGAGGTTCCCGGAGGCGCCGAGAGGAAGACCGTAAAGGTGCCTTCGTTGAACGATGGAAGAAACGACGTGCCGAAGGTGGAGGCCAGTAGCAGCGAGGCGACAATCAGAATCGCAGCTGCGGAGAGCACCCAGAGGCGTGCGGCAATGGCGGCGCGGAGGGCGGGCTCATAGATGGACTTAAGCCATGCTGCGAGCCAACTGTCGGAGTTACGGGGATCATCCGAATGTCCCTTGAGCAGCAGGCTGCACAGGGCCGGGGTGAGCGTGAGCGCCACGAGAAGACTGGCGCCGATTGAAATCATGTAGGTCAGCGCGAGCGGTCGGAAGAACCGCCCTTCGAGTCCTTGCAAGAAGAGTAGGGGCACGAAGACCATCATGATGATGATGGTGGCAAAGACCATCGCTGGGCGAATCTCATTACTGGCATCGAAGATGACTTTGATGAATCCGACTCGCTCTGTGACGGGGCGAGCGGCATTTTGCCGCAGGCGGCGATGGACGTTCTCGACATCGATGATGGCGTCATCTACGAGTACGCCGATGGCGACAGCCAGACCGCCGAGCGTCATGACGTTGAGTCCCAACGATGCTGCGTCCATGAGCAGCAGCGTGATGGCCAGCGATACGGGGATGGCCGTGAGCGTGATGATCGTCGTACGAATGTTCATGAGGAAGAGCATCAGCACGATTGCGACGATGATGACGGCCTCGAGCAGCACCGATGTGACGTTGCGGATCGAGCGACTGATGAAGTGTGTTTGTCGGAACACATCGCGGTTGAGTTCAATGCCAGTGGGGATGACCGACTCGACGCCATCGAGCAACGTGTCGATTTGGTCGGTCAACGCCAAGGTGTTGGTTCCTGGCGACTTTTGAATCGACAGAATGACCGCGGGCATTCCGCGTTCGGATGCTTCGCCGCGTTTGAATGCTGGCCCGAGCACGACATCGGCGACCTGTCCAATGGTGACTGGGACACCGTCCTGGTAGGTAACGATGGTGTCGGCGATGTCTGAAGGTTGTTGCACGCGACTCTGCTGACGCAGGGGAATTTCTTGATGATCGACATCGGGCAGGTACCCGGCGCTGGCGGTGCTATGCGCGCCACCCGCAGCCTGAACAACTTGGGAAATGGTCAATCCAAAAAGCCGAAGCCGCTGCTGGTCAACATTGACTTGATACTCAGGAAGATCACCACCAATGGCCACAACCTGCGCGACGCCTGGTACAGCGAGCAGTCGATTCCGTAGATCAAACTCTGCAAATGAACGCAACTGGGTCGGATTGGCGCTGCCATTGGGCGATGACAGCGAAATGAGCATGATCTCGCCGGCAATCGACGAGATGGGCGTGATGGTCGGAATGATGCCTTCGGGGAGTCTGTCTTGTACCGCTGTGAGGCGTTCGGCGACGAGTTGCCTCGCGTCGTAGAGATCGGCGCCCCACTCAAGGTCAACCCAGACGATTGATAGACCGATAGCGCTGGCGCTTCGTACGCGGCGGACATTGGGCATGCCGTTGACCGCAGACTCGATGGGGAAGGTGACGTACTGTTCGACTTCGTCGGCGGAGAGCCCGCCGCTTTCGGTCATCACCACCACTGTTGGCGCGTTGATTTCGGGAAAGACATCTACGGACATGGCCGGGAGTTTCCAGCCAGCCCACACGACAAGCAGCGCAGCGGCCAACATGACCAGCGAGGCGTACTGAAGTGAAGCTCGTATCAATGCACGCAACATGTTTTAGTGACTTTCCTCGTGGAAGGTGCCATCGGAGTGAAAGTGACCACCCTTGGTGGCCGCCGGACTTGAAGCAAGCATCAGTTGGTATCCGCCGTCGAGCACGACTTCATCGCCTTGGCGAAGACCACTGAGAATGGCAACCCAACGTCCATCATTGGGGCCCAGATCAGCATCGATTCGAATGACTTCATCAGGATTGCTCGGGTTGCGCCGAAACAGCACCGCGTTGAGTCCATCCTGCTGAATGGCGCTTATGGGAATCGCTAGTTCTTGCGAAGCATTAGAGTCCGTCACGATTTCCAGTTGGGCTGTGACACCAGGGCGTGCCCATGAAGCCAATGCATCGGGTGTGACATAGAGGTCGATGGTGCGCGTGTCGGCATCGCCACGAAGCCCTAGTTGCAATGTGCCAGTCATGGCGTCGATCAGACCGGTGCCGCCGGATGTGGATTGGACGATTCGGGCAGTTTGGCCATCGCGTAGCGCGGCTAAATCGCTTTGGAGGCCAGATGCGTGCACGCGAAGGCGTTCGGGTTGAACGACGGTGAGCACCTCTGCGTGCGCCTTGGCGCGGGTTCCATTGGTCATTGCAATCGTATCGACGCGACCCGCTGCAGTGGCGCGGGCGGTCAGTCGGGAGACCGCCTTCCATCGCGGCGAATCGGTGTCATCGATCGACTTCAGTTCGTCGGTGCTCAGTCCAGTCAGGGATGCGGCTGTCTGCATCAGGAGGTGCTCGTGCGTGTACGCAGCCTTGAGTTCAGCAGCAGTTCGCGAGCGGTCGGCCTGCATAACCGTATGTTTTTCCTGCATGCCCGCAAGGTCCTGCTTGGCCTTAGCCACCTCAGACTGCGCCTTGGCGATGGCCGAGGCACGCCCACCGGCGGCTTGCTGAAGTTGCAGCAGTACATCAATACGTGTCTTCCAGACGTCAATCCGTTCCTGCAGAGCGGTCTCTTCGCGATCGTGCGCTTCGAAACGGGTGGGGTAGGTCAGCGTTCGCAGTTCCAACTCGTCGATCGTTGCGGTCGTCGTGGCGATCTGCTGCTGCAGTGTGCGCCACTCGGGCGAGTCGATTTCGAAGAGTGGGGTGCCCGGCTTGACTACGTCGAATTGCTTGACCAGCAGTTCGAGTCGCCCGTTGGCCATCATGCGGTATTCGCGGCTGGCATCGGGAAGGAGTTCGAATCGCCCTGGGGCGCGAATGACTTGTTCGATGTGCCGGGGCTCAACCGTTGCGAACGTGATGCCAAGGTTGTCACGCACCGCTTGACTGATGGCGATACGGTTGGTGGGCAGGCTTGGTGTGTCCGCACTGTGTTGAGATGCGACAGTAGTTGGTGGCTCACTGCGGTCGCACGCGACCACTGTACAAACTGAAAGCATTGCAATGAGAATCCGTGCATGGTTCATGAGGGCACCTCGGTGGAGGGTTGGGCGATCGGTGCGGGGTGTTGTGGTGAGTCAGGGCCGTATAGTTGATGCAGGGCGATGGACGCCTGCTGTGCACGCTGCTGCAATTCCAGCAGTCTTTGCTTGGCCGAGAGATGTCGAGTCGTGGTGTCGAGCATCAGCAGGGCATCGATTTCACCCAGTTCGGCGACACGACGGACTTCTTCGGATTGCGTGTCGAGCAGTGGGATCATGTGCTCGCGGTACCGATTCATTTGATGTGTGGCGGTGTTGAGTGTTAGGCGTGCCTCGGTGACGGCACGTTCAAGGTGTGCCAGAGTTGTTTCGGCGCGGGCCCGGGCGACTTCTCGCTGGGCGCGGGCTGTGGCGATGGGTCCTCGGTTGGCATTGAATATCGGAATCGGGACGGACACGCCAAACATTGCGCGGGAGTCATTAAATTCCGTTCCGTATCCACCACCGACGACGATGTCGGGGAATTGCTTCCGGACTTCCAGGCGCAGTGTGTCCTCGGCGACGCGGTAGGCAGAGATGTCAATAGCCAACCGGGTGTTGGACTCTATGAGGCGGGCGGTGTCCTCGTCCATCATGGGCGGTCGTGTTGAGGCTGTGCTGGGAAGGAACTCGAGGTTTGAGTTTGGTGGAAGGCCGAGCAATTCCAGCAGCACCGTGTGTGTGTGCACAATATTCAATTCGGCCTCAGTGCGGCGAATCTGAAGATCTATCAATTCGATCTGAAAGAGGCGTCGTTGGGTGCGGGTGATTTCGCCTGCGGATTCGTATTGTGATGCCATTGCGGCAATGGGTTCAAGGTGAGCGATTGCGTCATCGATCAGGGCGACCTGCTCGGCGGAGACGGTCCATTCCAACCAAGCGGATCGTACATCGGCACGTGTGCGCCACTCGGCGTCGACAATTTCGCGAAGGCGCATTTCGTAGTGGGCTCCGGCGCGTTCCTTTTCGATATCAAGCCGACCCGAGATCGGGATGGTGAGACTGAGCATGAGGCCGTATTCGAAGGGGGATTGGGGGGAGATGATTTCGGCGCCGTCGAATCCGAAGACGGGATCTTCCCAGAGCCCGGCGTTCTCCCAGTCGGCCAGCGCGACGCCAGCTTCAAGTCGCGCGATGCGGAGTTCTGGATTGAAGAAGAGCGCGAGCACTTCTCCCTCGGCAACAGTCAGCCCGTCGGCGGGATCAAAGCGACTGGGAATTTCATGACCGGCCGTTAGGCGGTGGGCGAAGGCCGATAGGGGTTCCACCTCGATGAGGCGGTGCTGCAGCCGATCGCTGTACCGGGCAAGATCTAACGGCGCCGGTTCGTAGGATTGGCATCCTGCAAGCACGGTAATAGCCAAGGCAGTACCGGATAGCGTCCGTGGCGGTCGCCACTTGGGTGGGTGTAGATGAGAAGACATACGAACTCCTGTTCGATACGACGGGGCGGACGCGCGCAGACAGTATCCGCGACACGTTGTGGGCTCGGATCGAATGGAATTCAGATGAGGAGGCGTGTGGTGCGCACAACGATGTGTCGTACGGATCCACCAGGATCGTCCCATTTGGTGGGATGTGCGGGACTCGTCCACACACTTGCACTCCTTGCTACCGAGTGGGGGAGCATAACTATTGGCATAGTACCATCTGGCAGGTCGATGTCGGGTGTTCCCGGTGTTGCTAGCAGCGTGACCAGCGCGAGTTCCAGATCGGTGCAGCCGCAGTCGTTGTGGTCTTCTTTGACAGTTTGCGCCGCGGGCCAACTTCCTTCGTGGCTGCATCCGCCGCAGCACGGCGTTGCTTCGACCACAACTTCCTGAATCGCCGCGTGGTCGTGTCCGCCACCCAGACAGATGAGGACACTGTCTTGCAAACCGCCAAAGACAGCTTGCAGGGTTAGGGCTGCCAGCAGCAGCAAGGTGGTAAGTCGGTGGAACATAGGCTGTTGATGATATCAGCCAGAAACGGGGTCACCGCAAGTGGATTTGTGGTGTTTCGTTGAGGATGCTGCGAGGAGGTTGCTGGAGAGGTGCTGGAGGCGGTTTTATCGGGTCGATAGCGCGGCGATAGGCGTGCGACCTAAATAGGTATATAGGGGGTTAGCAATGTTGGTCACCACGTTTTCGATATTGGGCAGGGTCGAGGCCATTCCCTGAAAACAGCACCATGCGCATGACATCTATGCCGATGGAGCCAACTCGTCGGGCATCTGATTGGGTAGCGTTCCCCAAGTGTGAACTGTGGACGTGTCGATGCGTCCTTCGGAGTTGGTTTTGAATTTGATGATCCATCCACCCTGTTCATTGCCGACGCGCCAAGTGGTCCAGCGATCCTGAGTCGTCCGGTAGGCCGGTGCCCCCCATGATGCTTCAACCTCGCGGAGTGTGTGGCCGTGCCAAGAGTCGGCGGACCAATTCAGTTTTGTTGGTTCGAGCAGCCAGTTGGGATGCAGGTCAGCAGAATTGTCAGAAGCAGGTATTTCATGGTGCGGAGTGTAGGTGATGTTTCTGACTGCCCACCCAAGATTGACACCCCAATTTGCCTGTATTGAAGCATTGTTGGTGTGTCTGGGCCTGTCAGCGAACCATTTTGGTGCTGCGATTGCTGTGTGCGTCGTGTCAGTGATTGGCCGCAAGTGATGCAACCGCTTCTTGCACATCGTTGTAGGGCGGTTCGTCACCGAGGCTGTCAGCGATCCACTGCCACGCAAGGGTGCCGTCCGCATCAATGACAAAGACGCTGCGATTGGCAACGTCGTAGCCACTCATGCCTGCCAGTGACTCGAAACGGATGCCATAGGCGTCAGTCGCGATTCGGTTGTAGTCACTCAACAGCGTGAAGTTGAGTTCATTCTTCTGGGCGAAAGCGGCCAGAGCGAATCGTGAATCGACACTGATGCCGTACACAGAGGCGCCGATGTCGTTGAACGACGAAATGACGTCGCGGAACATACACAATTCAGTTTCACAGACGCCGGTAAAGGCCGCTGGAAAGAAGGCAAGCACGACCGGGCCGCCGCGTTGCTCGCTGAGTGTCACGGTTTCGCCGTCGATGGCAAGGAGGGTGAAGTCTGGTGCGGGGGATCCGATGGTGGTATTCACGTCGCCCATGGTAGTGGCAGCTTTGCCCCAACTGCACGGTGTGTTCTTGGATCTGCGGATAAGGTGGGTGCTCGCCACGACGGAGCTTCCCATGTTGCCATTTCTTTGTATTGCCTGCTTGACACTCGCTACTCCCGAACCGCACCCCGAGATGAGGGCGATGCTTGAAGCGTCGAGGGCTCGCGATCCGAACCAACTGATTCAGGCCGATCCTCTGGAACTGCAGGCGATAGTCAACAGTGTCCCGAGGCCGTCCAGCGGCATCGAACTTGCCAGTGTGCGTGATGTCACGGTGCCGGGCGGCGCAGTCGGCGTGCCGTGTCGCTTGTATCACCCCGACCCTGAGACTCGATTGCCACTGCTCGTGTGGATGCACGGTGGGGGATGGGTGCTGGGCACGTTGGAGTCTGCTGATCCAGAAGCGCGCTTCATTTCCGTTGAAGGTGGTATCGCGGTATTGTCAGTTGGATACCGGGTGGCACCACAGCATCAGTTTCCCGCGGCCGCGGACGACTGCATACTTGCGGTGACATGGGCCATCGAACACGCGGATGAACTTGGCATTGATCCAACACGGGTTGCAGTCGGCGGCGACAGCGCTGGGGGAAACCTTGCGGCGTCGGTGTCCATGTCTCTGTCGCAGACGACAATCGACCCTCCCATCGCAGCACAATTCTTGGTTTATCCAGCGCTCGATGCCCTAGCCGACACACCGTCACGCCACGAATTTTCGCATGGGTACTTTCTAGAATCTCAGCACATGGCGTGGTTCTATGACCTCTATGCGCCAGATCATGAAGATTGGAATGATGCGCGGCTCTCGCCGCTGCGTGCTGAGTCCTTTGTAGGGTTGCCACATGCTGTCATTCTTCCTGCGCAACTAGACCTCTTGCGGGATGAGGCTGTGCAGTACGCCGTCAAGTTGATTGAGGCGGGCGTGGGGGTCGACCTGATG
>CAZGFN010000053.1:0-16649 GCA_964524945.1 uncultured Isosphaeraceae bacterium | reverse complement strand
TACGGTTGGGATTTCTATAATCAAACTGGTTACAACTTTCCATGGTCCTTCCCTGATAAGGGTGTGTACGGGTTCAATGAAATCGATGGCGAGGTCCTCATGCCAAGCGGTTTCCAGATGCCCTCGCAGAAGCCCCGCAACTTCGAGCGGACCGGTGAAGTGCTCGACGTCTTCGCAGCGGGCACACAGTTGTGGATGGACATCCAGGGTGGAGTGGGTCAGGCGCCTTGGCCTGCGATGGCGGACTGGCCCCCGCAGCCTGCTTCGCCCCATACGGCAGACTACCAGCGCCCGCCCTCAACCCTCCGCACCCTGCCCGAGTGGCTGGCCGAGGATTATGCGGCGGGCCGTCAGCCTGGCCGACTCGACCCCTTCAACGTCGATGTGTCCGGGGCGTCCGGGGCGTCCGGGGCGACTGGCGGCACGGCCATCATTGGTGGGACGCGATCGAGCAAGACGCACTCGTCTGCCGCGACTGGCAGCGATGCCCCCGATGTGCCAGATTGGTACGCATACTCCACCGATGCAGCACACTTCACGCCCGACCTGCCCGCCACCCACCAACTCATCGACATGTTTGTGTGTGATGGTCCTGGCACATGGGACTTGGGGTATGACTCCGATGACGATGGACTGGTAGATATTTTCAATGGCCCCGACGCCGTAGTTGACGCGCACTTGTCGTTGCAACCATCGTCGTTTGAAGAAGTGACCGGGCAGGATGCGTCGCTTTCCAATGCTGGACGGTTCAACGGCGGACGCACCAGTGGTCTCGTCAACATCAATACGGCACCGGTGGAAGTGCTGCGGGCCTTGCCGCAAATGTACCGACTCATTCATGCAGGTCCCGACTGGGGCAGTGGCGGCGAAAGCGGTGGCGTGCTGGATCAATCATCCCAGTTGCCCGCCGACGAGGCTCGACCCATGAGTCGTCATCCGCGTAGTGGCATTCCTGAGGCCATCGTGCAGTACCGCGATGGGCTTGGCGGGGCCGTCGAGGGGTCGCAGGGGCTGCAAATTCGCATGGAGCAAACGCCAGGCACACCGGCTGGTCCGGTGTATGCCGACCGAGGGATCGGGCATAAGACAGTTGGCGTAGAAGAACCCTTCAATGGCGAACTCGTGGCCAAGCGTGATCTTGATGCGTGGTATGAGGATGAACTTGGCCTTGATGACGTCCACGCGGACACAGCGATTCAATGGTCGCGTGGCAATCGTGGTTTTGCCTCCACAGGCGAACTGTTGAACCTACAGCGACCCGCCTTGTACGACTTTGCGATTCGCTCGGGACTCGATGATGATGATGAACTGATTCAGACCGATCAGCGAGAGTGGCCTGGGTCTTCCTTGGCCGCCGATGCGTGGCGGATGGACTGGGCGGCTCGCAATCCGTTTGGATTCCAAACTGAACAGACCGATGGCATCATTGATCCGTTTAATCCCCCAGCCAATTCACCCTTTGGTGATTACGACCGTGGCGTGTACTACGAGAACATCGGCGCGCCCTTGACAACCGACAGCGGACGCCTGTGGGACTTCCGTGGATTCAATAACAACGGCGGGCCCTTCGAGACTGAACTGAGTCGGCAGGACTTGTTGTACGGCACCCAAATTGGTTCACCGCCCTACGCCGATCCACTGAGCCCCATTGCAACTGAAGCGATTCAGCCAATCGACCCACGCTATCGCGAGATCATCTTGACCGGCGACCGTACGGCCGGCGATGCCGAGGAAGCCAACCTTCTGTTCAGCGGTATCTCCAACATGATCACGACCAGGTCAGACGTGTTTACGGTTCACCTGCGGGTCCGCACGATTCGTCGCAACCCCGACACGGGTATCTGGGACGGCACCGACCGAGATTCCATCGTGGACGATTCCCGCTACGTGATGGTGGTCGACCGAAGCGAAGTCAATTCGCCCGATCAGACGGCGAAGATCTTGCTTCTGGAGAAAGTAGACGATTGAGTTCGATGCGTGGACCCGGCCGAGGGTGCGTTTGAGTTCGCGTTTGGCGCACTTGCTCTATCTATTCTCGGTTCTTGACTTTCATTGCTCTTCTGGGCAAGCGGCACCGAATCGTCGGGTTCGCTGGGCGTAGGTTCTAAGGACATCCAAGAACTGGGCTGCGCCAAAGTCTGGCCAGCAGTCATCCACGACGACGATTTCGGCGTAGGAGATCTGCCACAGCAAGTAATTGGATACCCGCATTTCCCCAGCGGTGCGGAGGAGGAGATCGGGGTCGGGGAGACCCGTGGTCCACAAGGCATCTGAAACCATCGACTCGTCAATGTCCGCCGGGTCGAGATCGCCACTTCGCACGCGATCACCAAGCGTCCGCATCGCATGGACAATCTCCTGCCGACTGCCGTAATTCAAGGCGATCGTGAGTTGCAAACCCTCGTTGTGCTCAGTCAAGGCGCTCGCCCGGTCTAGTTCGGCCAGGACCTGAGCGGGGAGTCCGTCCCGCTCGCCGATCGTGCGAAAGCGAATGCTGTTGCGGACGAGGGTGGCGTGTTCTTGGGGGAGCATCTCGACGACTAGGCCCATCAAGGCGCGGACCTCTTCGACGGGGCGGGTCCAGTTCTCCGTAGAGAAGGAGTAGAGCGTCAAGGCCTCGATGCCCAGCCGCGCGCAGCACTCGATGATGGTGCGGGCCGAAGTTGTGCCAGCGCGATGCCCATCGCTGCGATCGAGCCCCTGCCGCTGAGCCCACCGCCCATTTCCATCCATGATGACCGCGATGTGTCGGGGCCTTGCTTGGGCTGGGACTTCAAAGTCGCGCAGGATGACGTCGAGTTGCGTGTCTGTTGTCATCGCGTGGCTCAGGCAGGTGCAGGCTGGCCCATGCGAATGGTCTGAGCACGGTCTGGACCGACGCTGACGATGCTTACGGAACAGCCGACATATTCAGCGATACGGTCCAAGTAGAGACGCGCGGTCGCGGGGAGTGCTTCGGGAGTCGTGAGCATGTCAATTTCTTCGGGCCAGCCACGCATGGTTTCCCAGATCGGCGTGACGGTGGCCAGGTGTCTGGCGTCGGGCAGGAAGCGGTCGGTGGTGCGCCCGTCTGGCAGGCGGTAGCCCACGCACAATTTGAGTTCCTCAAAGCCACTGAGCACATCGAGCAGCATGACCGCCAGAGACGAACAGCCGCAGATCATGGCCGAATACCGAACCGCTACCAGATCGAGCCAGCCGCAGCGGCGGGGGCGTCCTGTTGTGGTGCCGTACTCATTTCCACGCTCGCGAATCAGGTCGCCATCGGGTCCGAGATCTTCGGTGGGGAAGGGGCCTTCGCCTACGCGGGTTCCGTAGGCCTTGACGATGCCCACGGTGTTGGTGATTACGGTTCCGGGCAGGCCTGTTCCCGCTGGAATGCCAAGCGTCGAGCAGTTGCTGCTGGTGACGTATGGAAAGGTTCCGTGGTCGATGTCCAACAGGCATGCATTGGCGCCCTCGAAGAGCAGCCGCTGTCCGTCACTGACAGCATCGTGCAAGGCGTATACCGTGTCGGTGATGAATGGTTCGAGCCGCTTACCAAGTTGGTGATACGTTTCTGCGAGTGCTGCAGCATCCAGTGGGCTTGTGTTGACATCGAGCGCTTCGAGTTCGCGAGATCGAATGGCGCAGATGATGTCGAGCCGACGTTGCAAGACATCCAGATCTAGGAGATCACCCATTCGAATGGCCAGTGATCGGTACACCTTGTCGGCATAGGTTGGCCCGATTCCGCGTCGGGTCGTGCCGATGGAGAGGTTCTCATCGCCCTTGCCCGCACACTTGGCGAGCATTTCTTCCATCGCGCCATCGTGTTCTTTGTGATACGGCATGACCACATGCGCGCGGTTGGAGACCAGCAATTGGTTGGGGCGAAGTTCGATGCCACGCTCGCGGAGTGAGTCGATTTCATGAAGCAGTTGCTGGGGGTCTACGACGACACCATTGCCCACGACACACATACCATCCGGAGACAGAATGCCCGATGGAAGCAAGTGCAGTGCGTATCGATTGCCATCCACGACGACGGTATGGCCGGCGTTGGCACCACCGTTGTATCGCACGACGACATCATGCTCGGCGGCGAGTAGATCGACGATCTTACCCTTGCCTTCGTCGCCCCATTGGAGCCCGACCACTGCGGTTGCTGTTGGAGTCACCATGGCCCGCATGGTAGGAAAGTACGCTAGTTTTCGCGTTGAATCTTCATGTCCGTTGGGCCGCCCTGATCGATGGCGGTCATGGACACACGGAATGTCACAGGACCGATTTGGACGAGATCTTCATCGGCGAGCTGGGCGCGAGAAATGGCTGACCCGTTGACCAAGGTCTCCATCGCATCATCCTTGTTGAGCAGCACCGCTCGCTTGTTTTCGAGCACAATTTCGCAGTGATGCCGGGAGATGGTAGGAATGGGCAGCCGGAGGTCGCATCGGCCATCGCGACCGATGACGGTGCGTCCGTCGGCGATGGGAAAGATCCGATCGCGGTCATCAAGCGTTTGCATGATCAAGGCCAGTTTCAAACGAGTGCCCCTTTTGGTCCCTAAGTCGTCATTTTTTATCCGGCGGGGTATGGTTCCCCTTACTGCGATGTATGACTACCGCCATTCTAACGCCAGCACTGTGCAACTGGAAGACTTGGCTGCAAATTCGGCATCTGTCCTCAAGGGCCTTCAGATCGCAGGTTGCTGCGTTCAAGGGGTTTATGTACATGTCCCGTTCTGTATGCACCGCTGCCACTACTGCGATTTCTATACGGTGGCTGGCCGAGATGACTGGCGAAGCCCGTATGTGACACGGCTTCTTGGCGAAGCCTCGCAGGTGGCGGAGGATCTCCCAGGCCAGGTCGAGACGATGTTCATCGGAGGCGGCACGCCGACCTATCTTGAGCCTGCGGATCTCAAGCGCCTCCTAGATGGTCTGGCCCAACATGAGTTCCTCCAGTCCGGTGGTGAGTGGACCGTCGAAGCCAATCCCGAAACGGTGACGCCGGAGGTGGCGGGCATCTTGGCCGAGGCTGGTGTGAATCGCGTGAGCCTCGGGGCGCAGTCCTTCCGGCTTGAAGCTTTGGCCGTACTGGAGCGATGGCATGATCCAGAATCAGTCCCGCGGGCGATGTCCTATCTCCGCCAAGCAGGAATCGAGGACCTCTCATTGGACCTGATCTTTGCCGTACCCGATGGGGGTGTGGCGATGGACAACTGGTCACGTGACCTCGACGACGCCTTGTCACTCAAGCCCACCCACCTGAGCTGTTACGGGCTGACCTATGAGCCTGGCACGCCGCTGCGGCGGAGGCTCGAGCAGGGCCGCATCGACCGCGTGGACAACGATGTCGAGGCTGATCTCTATACAGCCACCCGCAGTCACCTCGCCCAGGCAGGACTAGAACAGTACGAGATCAGCAATTGGTCGAAGCCAGATATGCAGTGTCGGCACAATCTTGGTTACTGGCGAAACGTCAACTGGTGGCCGATGGGGCCTTCGGCTTCGGGACACATCGATGGGATCCGCTGGCGAAACATGCCCCGACTGGGAGCATACATCCAAGGCGATGGCTTGCCAGCGATCGATACCGTCGAGTGTCTAGATGCCGATGGCCGTGCTGGCGAAGCCCTGATGCTTGGTCTTCGCTGTACGCGGGGTGTGCCACGCTCACTCGTTGAATGGGCCAGCGCCCAGCCTGCTCGGGGTACCAAGCGGGCCGCAGCCATCACTCTGCACATCGAGTCGGGATTACTGGCGTGGCAGGATGACTCGTTGGTGCTCACAGGTTCTGGCATGTTGCTCGCCGACGGCGTCCTTGGCGATCTGTTGTAGTTGGCTTCTTGTGGGCAGTTGAGACCAGATATGCTGGAGCCTAGGCCGCGAGTGGCCGATGGGGTGCTCGGAAAGGGCTGCATGGTTCGCATTGCCGGATTCAATCAACTGAGATCAGCCCTCGCACCGCTGCTGCGGCCGGTGTTTGAGCACATCCCCCCTGCGCGATGGGTGGCCAAGAAATTGATCGGTGGTCAGCCTGCCCACATCACGCTAGAGGAAATGCATTTTGCCGTCCCCCAAGCCGACTTTGGTGTGACGCTCGAACTCAACTCGACGGGCGACTATGAGCCAGCCACGAGGAAGTCTTGCCTCAATGCGCTGGCCCCGGGCATGGTCTTCTTTGACATCGGCGCCCACATTGGGTTGTTCTCGCTACCCGCGGCCAAGGTCGTGGGTGATCAAGGTGTCGTGCATGCATTCGAACCAGATCCAAGCAATCGCAGCATGCTCGAAAACAATGTGATGATCAATGGCGTGCGGAATATCCATGTGCACGCCGAAGCCTTGTCTGACACGGTTGGGCATGCGGTCCTGAGCCGTTCACACTTCAACAGTGGCGACCACCGGCTCGGTGCCATGAGCAGCCGCAACACCGTGGACGTGGACACGGTGACGGTAGACCATTGGTGTGAGCGTCATGGGCTGTGGCCCGATGTCATCAAGATGGATGTGCAGGGCGCCGAACCCAAGGTGATTGCGGGCATGCGCACGCTGATCGAACGCGACCATCCGCTGCACCTGTTCATCGAATTCACGCCTTCGTTGCTCAAGCGAGACGGTGTTGATCCGGTCGCCTTTCTCGATGGCTTCATCGCTCGTGGATTTAACGTGCACTTGCTTAACGATTGTGACGGGACGGAATCGCGTGCGACGACCAGTCAAGTGATGGCACAGTGCCCGCGACGGTCGTATGTAAACCTGCGTGTATCGCGGGGGCATGAGTCGTGACCGCTGGTATCGATACTGGGCGACAAGATCGACTGTGGGGCGTGCTTTCGATGCTGCTCATGCTGGCTGTGGCCATTGTGTTGCAGTGGGGGACGGCCATTACATCGCGGGGGCCAACCTTTGATGAACGATGGATTACTCGACCCATCGCCGAGATCATTCGCAATGGATGGAGTGTCGAGACCGCCATTGACTTTGAAGAAGCCAAGGGCCCGGCGATGGTGTGGCCTTACGCGGCCATCGGTGGTGTGATGGTCGATGACCCGATGGAAGTAGCGCCCGACGATGCGCCTCCGGGTGGAGGCGATGATCAGATTGCGGATGCATGGATGCCGCCAGTTCCCGGAGGTCCTTGGCCAGCACCGCCCAGCATGCTCGCGGCGCTTCGGTTGATATCGGTTTTGTGTTTGGTCCTCGCGGTGGTGCCGCTGCTAGTTATTGCCGTTGGGTGCGGGGTCCGCGGTCCGCCCCTGTTGCTTGTGACGTGGCTCCTGATCGTACTGCCATATCAGGCGGTGACTGCTCAAATGGTCATGGGCGAGCCGTCCTTTGTGCTGCTGAGTTTATTTCTGTTTGCCGTTGTGTTGTGGGGGGCTGGATCCGGTAACGGCACGCGGCATCGCATTGCCGGGCCGGTCTGCTACGGCGTGTTGCTGTTGGTGCTGTTGCACAGCCGCGTGCACGCGGTAGCCTTTGCCCCGGCGGTGTGCCTGGCGATGTGGCAACGTGAGTCGTGGCGGAGCTGGCCATGGTGGGTCGCTTCATTGGCTGCCGGAGTGCTTCGCCTGCCGTTGTGGGCGCGGTGGGGTGGACTGGTCAGCCCCGAGTTTCAGAATCTGCACGGGCTTGGCCTCCGGCTTGAGAGTTTGACCTACTTGGGTGCGGCGATGGCGCCGCTGCTTGGCGTATTTCTGCTGGCGTGGCTGTGGCGGCGAAAGCGTCACTTGTGGTACCTGCCAGTCTTCGGAATGGGGATCGGAGCGGTGCTTGGCCTTGCCGCGATGCCAGACCTCTCGCCACTGGCTGAGATGGATCTCAGCGTTCGACAGGATCACTACGCTGGTTTGGTCTCGACGCTGTCGCGTCGGGCTGGCTGGTGGGTGGGGACGCCGCAAATTCCCATGCTCGTGATGTCAGTCATTGGCATTGGCGGCCTTGGCGCTCTTGGTGCATTGGCACTGGCAGTCCCAGCACGGAGCACGATCGGGCTGGCCGCTCGGCTTCAGTGGCTCATCTTCATGTCTGGGTGGCTGCTCTACGCTCTGACCCGAGGCTCGGTCTTCGATCGATACCTCTTGGTGTGGGGCTTCCTGCTGCCCATCGTGTGGGTGACGACGCTTCCACGCGGCCTGGTCGCAGCGCAGGCCTTTGGCCTAGCCTTCATCGCGTGGCTTCAGATCGACTCTTGGTTGTTGTAGGCCAACTCAGTCCGGGATGATGATCTTCGGGGCGTCGGGCGTCGAGGCATCGGCGGGGGCAGCTGTTGCTGGGGCTGCGGCCTGCTGGGCGAGAAGCTGAGTGATTTGGACAAATCGGGCTCGCAACTCGGTCAGGACGCCTTCGAGTTCGGCGGTTTCTTCCTCATCTAGGTTGCCGGTGGTCTTCTCTTGGATGACCGAGAGCAGGTCGATGGCAAATTTGGATCCCTCCAAGTCAATCATGACGCCGCGGCCGGATTTGTCCGGCATGGCCCCGAGCCCCATGATGGCCTGTGATGCCAGCATGCCAACGAGCCCCTTGAAGTCAGCTGGAGGCAGGGCACCACGCTCGGGCTCTCCGGCCTTGGCTTCCTCTTGGGAGGCGAGTTTTTCCTTCTCGGCTTGGGCTTCAGCCTTCCAATCGGAGTCAATCTGAATCTTTGGGGTCTCGTCTTGGGACATGGGTGGGCTCCTAGTGATCTGGGCGGTGGTGTTGCCAGACTGTGTGGCTGTTTGGGTGGATCGGCCAGTATAGGTGCCCGGGCGCGGTACCATCAGCCCGCGATGCAGAGACACCAATGGATTGGGGCAATGATGTTCGGGGCGATCGTTTGGACCGCAGGCTGCGGTGGCGAGCATATGCCTTCTGGGCGGCAGTTGTCATTCGCGGAGTTTTCCAATACGCAAAGCCAGTGGCAGGCTCCGCCCGATGATGAGGCGGTTGATGCGGTGCTGGTAGAGAGTGGCCTGGGCGCGCGGCCGCGGCCACTGCCGCCCTTCGATCGAAGCAGCGAGGACGCCGCCTTCTTCAACGTCGATGCGATGCCCGGTCAGCGGGTCGTTGTTGACAGTCTGATTGGCCAGGTCAATGGCCGGCCAATTTATGCCGACGAAGTACTGTCGCCAATCATGGACCGCTTGCAGGCTGAGTACCTCGAACTTCCCTATGGGCAGTTTCAGCAGCGGCTCGTGACGCTGGTGATGAATCAGCTCAATGCCGTGGTGCTCAACGAGTTGATTGTGGCCGAAGCACGCGCGGGACTGACCAGTGATGAGCAGACCGGGTTGCTTGGTGTCATGAACATGATTCGTGAGGAAGCCGTTGGTAAGCGTGGCGGTGTCTTGCGCGAAGCTGAGCAGCGTCTTCTGGAAGAAGAGGGCAAGACCATTGAGGAGTACCTCGAATCCGAGAAGCAGAAGCTACTCATCGGCGAGTTGCTCCGCGAGCGTGTGAATCCCCGATCGATCGTGACTTGGCGTGACATCGAGCGTGCCTATCGCAAGAAGATCAAACAGTTCCAACCGTCAGCGTCAGTGACGCTCGGCCGGATTCGGGTGACTACAGCGGGGAACGAAGAAGAGATTGCGTTGTGGTCAGGCGAATTAAAGGCTGGCGAACCATTTGAAGTGGTGGCTAAACAAGCGGGAACCCCCAATGGCGGTCTCTGGGAGACATTCGAACTGCCTACTGCTGGTGGTGTGGATGAGGTTGAAATTGCCGACTTCTACAAGCCGCACCTGAAAGGTCTCGAGCCAGGCGATACGTCGGAGGCCTTCGAGCGTGGAAGCCGTACGTACTGGGTGAGTGTGATTGAGATCACCCGGCCAAAGGCGCGCACCATTGATGATGCCGATGTGCAGCGGACCTTGCAGATGGAACTTGCGGCCAAGCACTCCGGCGAAGCGGAGGGTGAGTTCATCCAGAAAGTACTCAAGCGGGGCATCTTCGACGATATTCAGTTGATGACGCAGCGAGCGATTCTCATTGCCGCATCGCGATTTCCGCAGCGGTGAGGGTCCGGGTTGGGGGTCGATCCCGGGGGGGTCGTATGTGGCGCCGGGGCGAGCGTGCAGTCGCGAGGTATTTGCGATGGCGTGGGTGGCGTGTGTTGGCGCGGAATCATCGCGTAGGACATGATGAGCTTGACGTGATTGCGGTGCATCCAACTAAGCGGGTGCTGGCAATTGTCGAAGTTAAATCTACCGCGACCAAGCAGCGGTGCATCGATCGGGTGGGATATGCCAAGCAGTGTCGGATCGCTCGAGCCTCAGCTCGATTACCACAACGGTGGCGTGCCGGTCGGGCGATGCGATTCGATGTAGCCGAAGTACATGTCCGTCGATGGTGGTGCTGCGTGCGGTACAACGCAGCGGCCTTTGATGATCCGCGTTGAGGGCTGGTTTAGGATTCTGGTAGCACGCGTGCTTCCATCGGAGCCGGTGGTGGAGCGCCCGTGAGGGCCGCGGCGATACGTGGGCCGTGGTCATGGGCGGTTTCGATGTAGGCGCGGAATTTCTTTTGGGTACCTGCGGCGGCCGTGCCGGCGACGTAGATGTTCGGGACGTTTGTTTCAAGCGTTTCGGGACTGTGCATCGGCGACTTTTCTTCGCCAATGGTTTCGACTCCAAAGAGGCGGAAGATGGCATCGTCTTGTTCATAGCCGATTTGCAGCAGCACATCGTCGACGGGCAGGGTGATGTGTTCATCGGTCGCGGTCTTGTGCAGGCAGACGTGGTCTGGTGTGATGCGGGTGATGGTGGAGGGCATCCAACTGCTGACTTGCCCTTCGTCGATAAGGGAGGCGAGTTCAGGCCGTATCCAATACTTGATCCGTTCGTGCAGTTCTTTGCCTCGATAGGAGATGTGCACATCGGCGTTGACCCTCCAGCATCGAAGGGCTGACTCGGCTGCGGAGTTTTTGCCACCGACAATGAGCACCCGGCGGCGGAAGTACTGGTGTGGATCACCGAGATGACTGCGGACGTGCGGGAGGTCTTCGCCCGGGATGTTGAGTCGGCGTGGTCGATCCATGCCACCGGTGGCCAGCACGATGTGTGTGGCCAAGAGTTTGGATTCGCATCCGGCGCGATTGATCATGGTCACGATGTAGCCGGCCTTGACTTTGGCCACGCGTGCTACGGTGTGGTAGGTCAGGACGGCCAGGTCGTGACTGAGCGCCACGGTGCGGAGGTAACTCAGATATTCTTTGCCAGTGGGTTTTTCTTGGTGGGTGGTGGGGATTGCGATTCCAGCGATCGCCAATCGTTCTGGCGAACTGAAGAATCGGGTGTGAGGAGGAAACAAGGCGGCAATGGTGGCACCGATCGGGCCGGAATCGACCTGCGTGGTGTCCAGACCCGCCTCTCGAAGATGCCACGCGACTTCCAGCCCAATGGGCCCTGCTCCGACGATAAGCACCTGTGTCTCGATCATGTTGCATAGACTAGAGCACCCGCGGGCACCATTGGTGCCCCGCCAGAAATGTATGCCACTTGTGACCCCACTGCTACTGACGCTTCTTACGGCCAATCCGCCTGCGACCGAGGCGATGCTGTGGCAACCGGAGGTCATGGTGCGGGATGTGGCGATCATCGCTGCCCAACTGCAAATCGATGCCGCCCAGCGAGTCGTGCTGGAGGACCTTGTGGCCAATTACGAGATGGAGTTTGAAGCGGCCGCGTCATCGACGAGGCGTCGCCTTGATGCCATGGCTCCAGAGATGGATGTGCCTGGTCGTGATTGGATCGATCAGCATCGGCAATGGACCGACATCCGTGCCGAGGCCGGGAGCATGGATCAAGATGACGCGAGTGTGTACTTGGAAGCGATGCGTCTGTGGGCGAGCGATGAACTGAACAGTATTCTTGAGGATACGCCTCCTCCGGCTTTGTCTGCTCGTGGGCAGGTGTTATCGGATTGGTTGGATACACGTGAGGCGCTTCGATCGCAGACACTTTCAGACGCCGGGCTCATGTTGAATGACGCCAAGCGAAGCCGCTGGCCGGTGGCCGATGCTCGGCTTCGATTTTTGCATCCATTGGATACATCGACACATCGTTCGTTGCCATCGGAGCACATTGATTTGTCGCGGATCCTTAGCCAGCAGTTTGGGGACGATCTTCCAGATGATCTTGCCTCGGAACTCGATGCGTACGTGGTGGCGCATGGCGCGATACTGGCGGCGCGTGATAAGGCGCTTGCGGGCATCATTATTGCGCGGGCAGATGCTGATTCGCGAGACGATCGTGTGGCCTTGCTTGAACTGGCCATGGCGGAGGCAGCAGTGCGTGTCAACGTGTCCAACGACACCTTTGCGTGGTACGACCGGCTCAGCCGGATGCTCAGCGATGCAGACGCCATCAAATTTCAGCGACAGTTCAATCATTTGGCGTGGCCGGAGATCTTTGGTCCTTCGCGTGCCGATCGAATCATCGCGTGGGCGCTGCGTCAAGATAATCTGGATCCATCCACAGCGGACAGTCTGCGGTTGATTCGTGCCCGTCGCGGTGCACAGCGTTTGAGCGTAGCGGCCAATGAGCGAAAGGCTCGCCGGTCGGCCGATGCTCGCCGCCCCGTGTTGGTTGCGCAGCAGCAGGCCATGGCCGAGGTGTTTGGCCCCTCGGCGCTCTTTGCTATTGAGGAAGAGAGCGACGATTCGCTCCAACGGGCTGTGAAACTCGCCCGACAGCGAGAGGTGATAGAGACAGCGGCGACCAGCGATGTGCGAAACGCACTTGGCGATGCGTGGTGGTCGCAGATTCCCCAGTCTACGCACAGTGCTCCCCATGAGCAGCGATTGCTGCCTGTCGATGAGGATGGCAACCCAATGCCAATGGAAGATGGTTAACACACGGATGAATATACGATTGGCCGTTCGTGCAGTGATCATAGGTGGCCTGTTTTTAACCAGCACCATGACAGGCGCTGCCGCTCCTCCAGGGGCCCCGCCAACCTTGGTTCCAGGTGCGCATGTGCCAACCCTTGGCCGATCGGTGGTGGGGGCAAGCGATTTGCGATCGCTGCGGCTGGCCGTGGAATTGGATTCGGCGGAACTTAGGGCCGCGCACGAACGGCTACAAATGCACCAGGAGCGGATGCGCGAATTGGAGCGAGAACTCCATGTTGAACTGGCGGCACTGTCTCCGGAGGGTGCGGTCGATGGACAGGACACGCAGTTGGCACGGCGAGCGAGGCTCGAACAGGTACGTGATGACATCGAGCGGCGCCGTCGCGAGGGTGAGTTCCGGGGCAACCCCGGGGGGGCCAAGGAAGCTTTGCAAGAAGCCATACTCGAGGCGCAGCAGGAGATCGATCAGGGTGAAGGCCAACTGGCGATGCTGAAGGGGTGGGGGCGGACATTCGAGCGTCAGGCCAAGGTGTTGGAAGCGTGGGGCGAGCAGATTGATGTGTTGGAGGCCCAAACGCATGAAGCGATCAAACAAGTCGTTGGTGAAGAACAGGCTGATGTGGTCAACGCGTGGTGGCTCGACCGACAACTGGCCCGAGCGATTCGTGGAAGTCGACTCAGCGGCGAGTCAGTCGATCCGGTCCGATTGCTCGAGCAATCGGGTCGTGAGATTGGCCCAGCGACACGTGAGGCAATTGCGAAGTGGAAGCAGTCGCATGCCAAAGTGACCCAGCGTCGTAGGGAAGCGATTTGGGCAGTGCCCGCAGCATCCAGTCGGACGGTGTCGGTTGGACGGATTGGTCCGATGAAGGCTGCCGTCGATGACGTGATGGATGCGCGTCGAGCGGTTCGTGACAGCAGTTCGGATCTGGTTATCGTGATTGCGGGGACCATGCCCAAAACGGAGGCGGCGTTGTGGACCGAGTCGGTCAGTCGCCGCGCGTTTCCCGCAGCATGGCGATCGGATCGGGCCTCGCGTGCGATGTCGTCGGTCTTGCAGCGCAGTGATTTAGATGCGGCGCAGCGGGTGATTGTGGAGCAGATTTTAGCCACCCATGACCTCTGGGTGGAGAGTCAGCGAGCCGATCACATTGATGCGATCAAGCGAGATGAGCCATCGCTGCTGATGCACCAAGACTTGGCCGCCGTTCGCCCATATCTCAGTAGCGAAAAAAGTGACCTGCCCAAGCAGGCACGGCTCAAGGCAATCAAAGCCTCGCAGGCTCGGGCGATTATCGAGGCGATGGATGAACTGCGTTCGGTGCTGACCGACGCGCAGTGGGCCAGTGTGCCCGGAACTGCCACGGAGTTCAGACGCGACTAGCGGGAATGTGTCGCCGCCCCCAGTTGTCCGCAGGCCGCCATGACCGACCGTCCAATGGTTCGGCGTCGGTTGACCGGAAGTCCGGCTGCCGCTACCGCGTCGATAAAACGATTGACGGAGGTTTCGTCGGGCGCGGGCCATGGCGAATCGACTTTGGGGTTGTGGGGGATGATGTTGGCGCGGCAGGGGAGGTCTCCGAGCCACGCTGCCAATTCTGCTGCAGCATCGGGTCGATCATTGACGCCGGGGATGAGCACGTATTCGATGAGGATGGGGCGTCCGCCAGAATCGATCCATCCTCGCATGGCGTCCATGAGTTCGGACATTGGCACCGCTCGGGCGATGGGCATGATGGATTGCCGCGTCTGTTCATCGGCGGCATTGACTGAGACGGCCAGTCGCAGTTGATGCATGCCGTCTCGCTGCATGAAGCGAGTGAATCGCTTGATACCGTGGGCATGTCCGACGGTTGACACGCCGATGCGGCTCGGGGCGATGGAAGCGGCGTTGTGGTCCACGAGCACTTCAATGGCGCCGAGCACCGCGTCGAGGTTGTCCATCGGTTCGCCCATGCCCATGAACACGATGTTGGTGATGGTGGTGTCAAGGGTGTGGGTTGCGTGGTGCCACTGTGCGACAATTTCCGCAGCGCTTAGTTGGCGCACGCGGCCCATTGCAGCGGTCTGGCAGAAGGCACAGCCCATGGCGCAGCCGACTTGACTCGAGACGCACAGGGTGTGGCGTACGCGGCCACTACGTCCCTCGATGGGCATGATGACCGACTCGGTTTCGAGGCCGTCGGCATGCCCGAGAAGGAATTTGCGTGTTCCATCTTCGGTGACGACGGTCGTGACTTCGCGGCCATCGGGGCTGATATCAGCATGCCGACCATCACGGAAGAAGCCGCGATAGACCGCCGCGGCTTCGCCTTGCGGGGGGCTATCGGGGTCTTGCTGGTAGGCGGCCATGGTTCCGCCAAGGAGTCGATCGGCCGTCTGCATTGGGCTGAGGATACCACCGCCGTGTGCAGTACAATGGCGCACCTCTGGTCTTTCCGGGCTCAGGAGCATAAATGCGATGTCCGACCGAACCATTCTGATTACGGGCGCAGCTGGAGAGATCGGCCATGGATTGATCCATTCGCTTGCTGGCCAAGACGGCATCCGTTTGATCGCGATGGATCTGCGCGACATCCCCGAAGCCTTGCAAGACAAGGTTGATTCGGCGCATCAAGGTGATATCTGCGATCGAGCTTTCGTCGAACATGTCATTTCGCTGCATCGCGTCAATGAAGTGATGCACTTGGCCGCGCTCTTGAGTACCTCAGCCGAGCGAGCTCCAGAACAAGCACACGAAGTCAATGTGCAGGGCACCTTCAATTTGTTGCGAACCGCTGCCGAGCAGGCTCAGGCATACGACGCGCCGATTCGCTTCATCTTCCCGAGCACAATCGCAATCTACGGCGTCGATCCACGCGAGAAAACGACACTGCCGCCTCTTCGAGAGTTTCAGGCCTTGCGACCGATCACCATGTACGGCGCAAACAAGTTGTACTGTGAGGCGATGGGTCGGTACTACGGCCGCTACTACCGGTCGATCACGAGAGGTGATCGTCGGGCTCCAATCGATTTCAGGTGCTTGCGTTTGCCGGGCATCATTTCCGCTGACACAGTGCCGGTTGGTGGCACGAGCGATTATGTGCCTGAGATGATTCACGCTTCGGCTCGCGGCGAGGCATGCACGTGCTTTGTTCGCGAGGACACAAGCTTGCCGTGGATGATGATGCCCGAGTGCGTCCAAGCCATCTTGCAACTCGCGGAAGCCCCGGTGTTGTCACGATGTGTGTACAACGTCGCATCTTTCTCGGCGACCGCGGGTACATTTGCCCAGGCCGTTCGGAAGCACTTCCCTGATGCCGAGATCGCATTTGAGACACAGGAAGCCCGTCAAGCCCTTGTTGACACGTGGCCTGCCGATGTGGACTGCCTCCGCGCACGCGAGGATTGGGGGTACACCCCGCGATGGACGCTCGATGAAGCCATGCGTGAGTACATTGTGCCAACAGTACGAGCACGCTATGGCGAGCCGCGTTCAACCGAAGGGAATGCACTATGACGACTACGAACGCATCCGGCGCTGAACTCTTCGATCATCGCACCCGGGCCGTTCTGAATGAACTAGAGGCTGGCGGGCAGTACAAGCACTTGCAAATGCTTGACGGGCCAATGGGCCCGAGCATCACAATTCGAGGCGTTGGCGAAGTCGATTGCTTCTGTTCAAATAATTATCTTGGTCTCGCGAATCATCCTGAGGTTGTCCAGGCAGGTATCGAGGGTCTGAAGAGGTGGGGCGCCGGGACTGCCTCGGTCCGATTCATCTGTGGCACCTTCACCGCCCATGAACAACTCGAGCACACGATTGCGTCATTTCTCGGTGTCGAAGCAGC
>CAZGFN010000052.1:0-16830 GCA_964524945.1 uncultured Isosphaeraceae bacterium | reverse complement strand
ACACACCGAGCCAATTGGAACCGTGCCCATTTGAGCCATTCCCAGCAAACACCCTGAGGCAATGACCCATGACACGTCTCGCGTGACCAGAACAATCGCAATCGCAACGACACCTAAGAGAACCGACAGCATGGCCCCAATGCGTAGGCCCACAAATTTTACTACCGCACCGGACAGCATTGGACCGCCAAGGGACAATCCAATTCCAAACGAGACAAAAGCCATCGCCGCTGCGCCGGTTGAGAGCCCTAGGTCCTTGTGCAAGTACGCTGACAAGAACACTGAGTGTGGGACAGAACACGCCGCGAACGTCATGTAGGATGCAAGCATCAAAATGAGCACAACGCGTGCTCGCCGCGGCACAGAAACTGGTTTTACGTGCTCATTTTCGTCAGGAACCGGGCGCAACATCGGCCAAGCAAAGACTGTGCACAAGAGCGTGCCAGCACCTATCAACAACCATCCATCTTGCGGTCCAGACTTGATAACAAACGGAAGCACCAGGCTGGCTATAACCACACCAGCTCCGGACCCTGCAACGAGAAGGCCAACAACAGTGCCTCGATACTTTGGGGCGACGCCTCGCACGGCAATCACGGGAATGAGAATCATGATGCCCGCAGCCGTACACCCCGCAAACGATCGACACAGCCCGATCCACCACACACCCAGTGGGAATGCATCACCGACTGATGCAAACACGCCGAGCAGCAGTGCCCATTGCGCTACACGGCCGGCAGTCCACCGTCGAGCCAATCGAGCGCACAACAATGCCGCCAGCAGATTTGCACCAAAATTGGCCCCAGCGATATAAGCGGCTGAAGGCGGGTCCACCCATTTTGCATGCAGCATTGCTGGCAGCAATGGTCCATATGCGTATCGCACTAGGCCGATGGCCGCCATCATGCAAGCCATGCCGGCGGTGACGCGGTAGATGAGTTGGGGGCGAGTGAGGGGCTGCACGAATCGTGTGGTGTCTTGGCGTGGGCTGGCGAGCCTCATAGAGGACATCTAACTTTGAGACTCAATCCAACTTTGAGACTCAAGTAGAAGCAGTAGAGAGCAAACGGCGCGTCATTGCAGACTCTGAATTGGCCGCCCGGATGGCGGGGCCAATTCAACGGACAGGGCGGGATTCGAACCCGCGGTAGGGCTTGCGCCCTACGCCGGTTTAGCAAACCGGTACCTTCAGCCGCTCGGTCACCTGTCCTCAGAGCGACGCAGTGTACCGTAGGCCCACTACGGCATCCCTCTTTGATGCGATGAAAAGGGGATTGGAGGGGATCCAGAGCTCAAATCTAACGAACAAATGCTTGACGTCCGCCATGATTTGGAGGACCTTGTAGTGCTTGTAGTCCTGTTTCCGCCTCATGGGCAAACAGGGCACCCTGCCCCTTCCCGCCCACTGGTCTTTAGACCGATAGGTCCCCGAGAGGAGTTCTCATGTCCACCATTCCGATGTTTCGCCGGTCCTTCACCGGCGTACTGTGCGGCTCACTGGCCGTCGTTGCGACCGCCCAGGGCGCTGAACCGACCGTCCCCGCCGCCTGCGACGCCCTCAGTGTTGAATCATGCACGATTCAGTCACTGCACTTGTTGGACGCTGGCCTTGGTAAACTGAGTTTGGAATTGGTCGTCCAAGGCCGAACGCGAAACCTTCGCTTCTGGGAACACGACGTCCGTGGACCAAACTACCGCTTGATCGTGCAGGAGTCGGACGGCACCTTCACCGACGATCCAATCGGTCCATGCACGACCTACCGAGGACAAGACATTCTGGACAGCGATGCCAGAATGGCTTTGGGTATTGAGTCCGACGGCTTCCGACTGCGAATCATCGATGGCGATGGCTCGCAGTGGTTTGCCGAACCACTCATCGGACGGGTCGACGGAGCAGACGCCAGCGACTACGGCGTCTACGCTGGTCAGGCGATCATCTCTCCGATGAACACGTGCCCGGTCGATGAAACCTGGCGAGTCACCGACCTGCCCTCTACGGATGCCGACCAGGGCTACGGCGACACCCGTGGAGGCGTCATCGAGGCTGCTGAAATGGCGGTTGATGCCGACTACGAGTTCTACCAACTCTATGGTTCATCCGCAGGCGTTGAGGCTCGCGTCAACGCAGTTATCAACAGCGTAAACCTACAGTATGAGGGCCAGTGCCAACTGACCCACGAACTTCAGGCGATCGTGGTGCGGTCAAGCAATACAGATCCTTACAGCAGCAACGATATTGAGACTCGACTCGACCAACTCCGAGCGGATTGGAACAGCGGCAATCACCCCGGTATCGCTCGTGACATAGTGCACCTCTTTACTGGCGCCAACACTGGCAGCACGATCGGACTGGCCTATCTGGGCGCGGTGTGCACCTCCTTTGAGTATGGCGTCGTGCAGTCGAGTTGTTGCGGATCCTTTGGATGTGCGACGGATCTCTCCGCCCACGAAATGGGACACAACTGGAATGCCGGCCACTGCAACTGCTCTAGCTACACGATGAACCCCTCGCTGACCTGCGCGAATCAGTTTACGACCGGGTCGGTCAATTCCATCAGTAGTTATGCCAACTTGATCTCCTCGTGTCTTCACACCGCCGGACCATCCGGGGCATGCTGTATCGGATCAACTTGCACTGTGTACGCAGAGTCCCTGTGCGAGAGCCTCGGTGGCCTGTACCAAGGCGACAGCACCGACTGCGGCGATGTGACTTGCGAAAATGCCACTGGCGCCTGCTGCTTGACCAGTGGCGCCTGCGCGACCGTGGCCGAGAGTCAGTGTGACCTCGTTGACGGTGACTACCAGGGAGACAACGTGCCGTGCGATGATGAAATGTGCTTGCCCGACCCCACTGGCGCCTGCTGTTATTTCGATAACTGCACGATCACCGAAGAAGTCGATTGCATTGGCGCATGGCTTGGAGCCGACACCACGTGTACCGGAACACCGTGCACAGACACACAGTTCAGTGGCATGAGCTGCAAGGTCCTCGGCCTCAATTTGATCGACGATCCTCAAGACACTTGGACCATAGACATTTATGCCATGATGGGCGCAGGCGAACGACTTGACGCCGTTGCTGGCAACTCCATTCAGCAGAAGGTTGTTTCCTCCAGCCATGGCTTCTACCAGAATGGCTATGGCGGCGGTACATCACAGGATGTCAACCCTGCGTTCTATCCGCTGGCACCGGACCTGGTGTACGACAGTCGGGTCACCATCGGCGCGTTGGATTCAAGCGGCGATCCGTTTTTAGAGAACAATCTCAACAACATTGGCATTGACTTCACCAACTTCGAAAACGGAGGAACGTTATCAACCGTCAACGGAACGTGGTTCGTCCTGCCAATCGATGACCAGGGAGAAGCTGCAACCGTCATGACCGACGACTGCAACACAGCCCACGGCGTACTCATCGGCCGGTTCACGCTCTACGACCACAGCAGCGAAATCATGGTCGAGGCCCTCTTCCAAGGTCGCAATGCTTTGGGCGTCAACTACCAGCAAACTGCCAGCGATACCTTTACGCTTGGCAACTGGGCTGATTGCAATGACAACGGCACCAACGACGCCTGTGATATTGCCGGCGGCGGCAGCAATGACGACAACAACAACGGCATTCCCGATGAATGCGAGTCCGAGTGCGAATGGGACCTCAACGGCGATGGCATAACATCGGTTGATGACTTGCTGCTACTCATTGCCAACTTTGGCGGTCAGTACGACGTCGACGACCTGCTGGCCCTGCTGTCGGACTACGGCTGCGAATAGCACGCTTGCCGACAATCTGTCACAAATCCCAAACCTCCTTCATTGGATCACGATGAAGGAGGTTTGTCTTTGGCAGCGCGTTTGATAGCACTTGCCCCCGCTCTCTCTTCTGATCGCCTGATCATACGCCCCACAGCCAAGCCGATCCCCGTTTCATCTCGCCGGGTCATCGGACTGCATGAGCATGCCCCCTTGAGAGAAGTCACCCTCACTCTCCAGTAGTCAAACACCCCACGGTCGGATCGCCATACCACGGGAGGTGCCACAAGCCGCCAAGTCGGCGACTAATGCAAAAACATGGGTACTATTGACCATCGCATCGGAACTGCGACCAGGCTGGTCCATTTGTGGTCCCACCACCATCATGGGCACCCACAGGCGTGATTGATACAGCGAACCAACAAACCCACCGTCAAGTGGCGCGTCGAGTAGGCGGTTGTCTGGAGTGCTCCCGCCAACAAGAATAATCCACGTCCAAATTATCGTTGACTCATCAAACTCAAAGACTCCGTTGTTGTATTCCCCTATCTGCATGTTGTCGAACATCGCACCGAGCACACTGTCGAAGGCTTCCAGTTGCCCTCGCCTAGCCTCACGAGCGTCGGCGGAAGATCCGCATCACAGTGCGAATTGGTTAGGACGGTCGTCAGCAGTTCTTGGGGTGCTGGCTGAAGGGGACCACCGGCCGCCGGAAGTGTGGTCATGCAGAACCACGGCGGACTGTGAAGGTGACCATGAACCATTGGGCCGCTTGGTTGGCCAAGTCTAATGCCGCCCATTGATCCCGCATCATCGATCCTGGGTCAGTGGCGCCAGCTTGGATCGTCAACTGCGTCCAACGATAGTGCACGTTGCTGAGATTGTGATCGATGCTGCTACACCCATCACCACAATCGGTTGCCACGATCCACCCTCCATCGTCGGTGGCTTCAACGAGCGGGATGCCCCCAGCGGTAATGCAATCAATGGATTCAAGGCCATCATCACACGTTCCATCGCCCCAGTCCTCGCAGACCACGATCAGGTTGTTGGGTACCCCAGGTCGCGACATAGGCGCTGCGGTCAAGATTGCCAAACTCAGAATTGCATACATCGTGGGCCCTCCACAGCCCTCTCTCGTGAGGCGTGAAGCCCAATATCAAATATCACGACGTTATATGCAATTGACTTGCATATAACTTCTTAGAGTTCTATGTGGCCTTAGGAGGCTCAGGAAACCTACTACTTTCCCCCGGTCGATTCCAAGTATGTAGCAACCAGACCGATAGCGAGCAATACGAGGCCAATAGTGATAAATGGAAGTCCAGGTGGCATAGCAAAACCCTCACTTCATCATGCCCCAAATACTGGCTCAGGCAAGAGACATTCCTTCCGATAGGCATGATCTTCTGGAGGGGCCACTGGGAATGGTTGGCTTGGTAGGCTTGGTACACCTGAAGCGTTTCTGGAGTCCCTACGCATGCCCACCCCCCTTCACCCCATCCCACTACGTCCACTAGGCCTCTGGGAAGCCAGTTGCGCCCTCAACTCAAGAAGGACCTATGGGGCAGGCACCATGCTGATCATGGCCGAGGGTGTCGGACCATTGTCCAAGGAAGCCGTACACAATGCCGCCAAGGCGCTCTTTGAACGCCACCAGATCCTGAGGTGTCGCCTCACCGAGGACGACCCAATACCTGAATTCGTAGACGACGTCCGTTTTTCCGATCTCCCGCTGACGATGCAATCGGCGGACTCAGATCGAGAGGTCGTGGAAATCTGGGAACAAATGCTCCATGAACAACTGCCAGACATGCGCCGACTGTGGGAACTTCGGTTGGTACCCACCACCGATGCCAAGACGTGGCGACTCTTTCTCAAAACGCACCATGCCATTGCCGACGGTCGTTCATTAGCCAGCGCCATGGATCAACTGCTTGAGTTGGCGGCGGCGCACATTCGCAGCGAAACCCTTGCGACAAGCTATATACCACTGCCAGCCCACTCAGAATCACGAGTGGCTCATCCTGTAGACCGCGACGATTTCGCTGCGTCCACCGCCCAATCAGATAAGCCCGAGCCGATCACCAGTTGGCTGTTGGACTGTGAAGCTGACCTAGCCAGTCGCCGCCCACGAGTAGCCTTTCGCTGCCTTGATGTCGAGGCATCTGGACGGCTGCGAATCCGCTGTCACGATGAGGGCGTGACCGTACTGGAAGCAGTCGTGGGGGCCTTGTCCGTCGTACAAGCTCGCCATGCAACCCATGCCGGGGGCGTGATCGATACGGACTTCATTGTGCCCATCGACATGCGACGTTTCTTTGAACCACCATCGGGTCATCATGAAATCCAAATGGGCGCCTACTGCGTTCGCGTCTTTCTTCCAGAGGTCACGGCAACTGATGACCCGTGGAACTTGGCCCGTCGCTTCCATGATGCTTTTGTCCCCTTGCTCACCGAGTCGCAATTGCCACCCTGGAATGCGACCGCTCAGGATGTACTGGATGGGCATGATCTTTGGAAAGACATCAATGGCCAATACATCCACGGATTCTGTCCAACCAATCTTGGCGTCCTGCCATCGGATATGGACCATGCTCCCTTAGTGACCAACCGGGTGGAACTCACCGCCGCAGCCCAAGCCGGAGGATTCCCTGTCCTGATGCCATTGTTAAGCCATAAAGGCGTGCTACGGGCCAACTTTACGTGGACCGAGCCACTCATGGCCGACCACACAGCCCACGGCTGGATCGATGACATTTGGGAGAAAGTGACCAGTATGGCGGGATGATTGGTCGAGTCGAGCGAGCATTTTGGGGCGGGGTTGCGACTAGAAAGTCCCTACATTCACGGGTTATGCCGTAAAGAGTATTCAAAAAACCCTGATTTTATAGGGGCAAAGCGGTTGTCCACCACACCGCCCATCGGTACATTTCGCACAGTTCGAGCAATGTGGCTCGAGTGTTTCACTATCACCGACCGGACGGAGTCCGTGTCGAAACCATTCGAGAGCAGAAAGGATTCCTGCACATGGCCAAGAAGAAGACCACCAAGAAGAGAGCCAAAGCCTCCACCGAGGTCAAGGCTCGTACCAAGACCCAGATCTATGGCGACATCTCCAACACCACTGGCCTGACTCGCAAAGAGGTTGCCAGCGTGTTTGATGCCATGGCTGGTCTAGTCAAGAAGGACCTCGGTCGCCGCGGCGCTGGCACCTTCACCGTCCCGGGTCTCATGAAGATTCGCAAGCATCGTAAGCCCGCCACCAAGCGTCGCTTCGGTAAGAATCCCTTCACCGGTGAAGAGCAGTGGTTCGCAGCCAAACCCGCCAAAAACGTCGTCAAGTTCACGGCGCTCAAGGTACTCAAGGAAATGGTGTGACCGTTTCCTGATCTCAGACCTCATAACAGGGCCGTCGAACTCAGTTCGGCGGCCCTGTTCTTGCGCGTGGCTTCGCGACGAAACCAACTGCTCAGACGATCAGCAGTCGCGCCGAAGCCGCCCGACTCGGTACATTCTCTCTACAGCCATGCACCTTCCACCCGATCGCGGCCACATCTCGACCGAACAACGACATGATGACGCCGCTGAAGCGTTGGACCTGCTGGCCACCAATGAACTCGTTGCCATGGTTGCAGGTGATCAACATAGAGCCGTGGAGGCGGTGGTAGACGCATCCACCTCGATTGGTGTGTTGGCCGATCGTGTCGCTGACGCCCTGCAATCGGGTGGGCGGATGTTTTATCTGGGTGCTGGTACCAGCGGGCGACTGGGCGTGCTGGACGCATCGGAATGCCCCCCCACCTTCGGTGCCGATCCTTCACAAGTCATCGGCATCATCGCCGGGGGCGATGCGGCGCTTCGAAAGTCCAGCGAGGCCACGGAAGACGACGCCCACGGCGCTACGGACGACCTCTCACTGCACAACGTGGGAGCCAGCGACGTGGTCGTGGGCATCGCTGCAGGAGGAACCACGCCTTGGGTACTTGGAGGGCTTGCTGTAGCCAGTGAATTGGGTGCCTCGACTGCCTTGATTTCCTGTTCGCCGCGGCCAACACCGCCTGGCGTTGATCATCTCATCGTGTTGAACACCGGGGCCGAACTGCTCGCTGGGTCCACACGGCTCAAGGCTGGCACGGCCACCAAGGTAGCGCTCAATGCCATGACGACGGCGGTCTTTGTGCGACTGGGGGCCGTGCATGGTGATTTGATGGTCGATGTCAAAGCGACCAATGACAAACTTTTCGATCGAGCCATTCGTATTTTGCAGGCCTACGCACCAGAGATGGATCGCGGAGAAGCTGGAGCTTGGATTCGCGGTGCCGATGGGCATCTCAAGACTGCCATTGTGGCCTCATGCCGCGGATTGTCCGTGGAGCATGCGCGACATGTGCTTGCACAGTGCGAGGGAAATCTCCGCAAAGCAATGATGTGATATGTCAGGTCGCCACTGGCGTGCGTGGTCCTACTGCTGCCGCTTTCTGAAATGCAGCCATGCGGTGGTTGAGTACGTCGCGGTTCAACGACGCCAGCCCGCCCAAGCCAAACGATGTCAGCGTGAACGATGCTGTCACTGTTCCCCAGGCCAGTGACTCTTGGATTGTGTCCAAGTCACTGCGACCGCACGCGGCGATATGTCCCATCATGCCACCTGCGAAGGAATCGCCAGCACCTGTCGGATCGATGACGCCACTGGCTTCCACGGGATAGGCCGGGAGGACACAGAGGCCGTCCTGATGCGCCAAGATACATCCGTGTTCGCCCTTCTTGACTACGACAAATCGTGGGCCCATGTCGAGAATGCGGCGTGCCGCGGTGACCGCATTGCGTTCACTGGTGAGCTGCGCCGCCTCGCTGTCGTTGATGACCACACCGTCGATAACCCCGAGCAATGCCAGCAACTCGTCGTGGGCGATGTTGATCCAGAGATCCATTGTGTCAGCCACGACCAATGAACGCTCGGGGAACTGCTCGAGAAGACCCATCTGCACGGACGGATGTGTATTGGCCAAGAAGACGTACTGACTGTCCTTGAACGAATCGGGGACCGCTGGCGGATCTTCTTCCAGCACGCCCAGCTCAGTAAAGAGAGTCTCGCGTTCGTTCATATTGTCGAAATAGCGGCCACCCCAACTGAATGTCTGAGAGTCTGGGCGAACCTCTAGGCCAGTCAGATCGATGCCCTCAAAGGCTTCTAGCTCGCTGCGGTGGTCATCGGGCCAGTCGCCTCCGACCACCCCCACCAGCCGAGTGGGCACATAGTGGCACGCTGCTGCGGCGAAGTAGGCACATGACCCGCCCAAGACCCGCTCGGCCGATCCAATGGGTGTGTGAACGGTGTCGATTCCGATGGTTCCGGTGACGATCAATGGCATGGACGCACTGTAGCAGGCCCAATGCAAACCAATATCTTCTGAATTGTGACCTAAGCTTTGATCAAGCGAGCTGACGTGTGGTCATCAGCTCAAAGAGTTGGTCCAGACTGGCCTCATGCTCCATGCCCATGATGAGCCCTCGAAGCGATCTGCACGCATCCTGACCAACCACCTCCATGCCCAGGGCATCGAACTTGACGGCAATCTCGTCCTCGGTCATTGGGTCGCGCGGGTCGCCCTTGGGCACATCGACCCGTTCGACGTGGGTGGTGCCGTCGGCGAGGGTGATGGTCACCTGGCTAGGTTGAAACTTCGGGAAGAGCGCCTCGAATTCGTCATTGGGCACGACCTTGATCTTGTCCATGACCGGAATGAGCGCCGGGTCATCGATACGTTCCTGCGTGAACTGCAACGGTGTCACCATGCCATCCATAAGACCCACTGCCAGCGAGTATGGAAGGCTGTGGTCGGCTGTTTCCTTGCTGGTTGGGCGATACTTGGCCGGGTCGCCCAAAATATCTGCGGCCCGTGCGATGACTTCAACCTTGATCTCGGAGACATCATCCGGGTTCACATCGTG
This sequence comes from uncultured Isosphaeraceae bacterium, assembly GCA_964524945.1. GTDB lineage: Bacteria > Planctomycetota > Phycisphaerae > Phycisphaerales > SM1A02 > UBA12567. The sequence goes on along the minus strand of CAZGFN010000052.1, from coordinate 7,125 downwards.
TGCCTTGACGATCTTCATCATCGCCGTCAGCGGCGCGTGACTGAGCGCTTCGATCGGGAAGGACTTCATGCCACAGTCAAGAATCTTCCAATGATCTCCAGAAGATGTGGGGAGATCATCAGTGAGCATGTTGAGGTGGAAGGAACCTCCAAATTTCTCAAAGCAGTGCACCAGACCTTCCTTGCCATCAATGACGTGTTCCGGGCCGCTGTATCCACGAGCCGCGAGCATCGCTGCTTCGACGCCGCTCCGGGTCGCCATCGGATCGACCGTGTTCTTCATGTTGGTGAGTTTTCCCGCCGTCACCGCGCCAAGACACATGCTTGGGCTGGCACTAATACCGATGGCCTGCTGGATCTGGTCGGCGTTCAGGCCAAGCATGCGACCAGCCACAATTGGCGAGGCAATACAGGTGATCGTGGCGTGGTGCCAGCCGTACTCCCGCACACCTGGATCGCCAAACTCGGCCAGACGCATCTCGACTTCGTGACCAATGCAGGTGCCCAAAATGAGGTCCTTGCCTGAAAGTCCATTGAGTTCACAGATGGACAAGGCCGCAGGAATAATGTCCGACGGGTGAGCGGGGTCGGCTTTCCAGTAGATGTCGTTGTAATCCATCGCCCGAATGCACAGGGCGTTGAGCATGGCCGCGGTGACCGGGTCGGTCTTGAAGCCACTGCCAAAGACCGTACACGTCTGGGCACCGCCCATCTGACGGGCATGGTCCAAGAAGATCTCGACATCGTGCTGCCGGCTTCCACCTAGCGCGCACCCAAACGAGTCATACAGATACAACTTCGCGCACGCAATGGCTTCATCGCTGAGGTCTTCGTATCGCAGGCTGGCTGCCCAATTGGCCAGATCCCAAGACACAAAGTCAGTGTTCTGTTTTGACGTGTCGTGACCACCCATGGTTAGTGAATCCTTCTCGTTCAGGCGCCCACGGCGCTTTGGGTGAGTTTGCGAACCACTTCATTGGCCACTGCGGTAGTGGAATCGCCCTTGCCTCGCCCCTTGATGTCATAGGTCGCCACCTGGCCTTCGGCGATAACTTCTGCCACCGCGGCTTCAAGGCGAGTGGCCAATTCCGTTTCGCCAAGCCAGTCAAGCATCATTTTGGCCGTGAGCATCATCGCCATCGGGTTGACCACATCGGTCCCGGCGTATTTCGGGGCGCTGCCGTGGGTTGGTTCAAAAACCGCATAGTCGTCACCAATATTGGCCGAACAGGCGAACCCCAACCCACCAACGAGTCCTGCGCCGAGGTCACTGATGATGTCGCCGAACATATTCTCAGCCACGAGCACATCGTAATCCTGAGGATTTTTGAGCAGCCACATGCACATGGCGTCGATATTGGCTTCCCACGCGTCGATGCCCGGGTAGTCCTTGGCCACTTCGCGGAATACCCGCGTCATCAGACCACCAGTCTCACGAAGCACATTTGGTTTCTCAACAAGAGTGACGGACTTGCGATTAAATCGCTTGGCATATTCGAATGATTGCCGGCAGATATTTTCACATCCCTGCTTGGACATGATTCGGGTAGAGAGCGCTACGTTCTCAAGGCCCTTGTCTTTCCATTTGACCATCTTGGGGTTGTCGCACAGCGCATCATAGATTTTTTCTGGCAGCGGGAACCATTCGACACCGCCATAGGAGCCTTCGGTGTTCTCTCGAAAGATCACAAGGTCAACATCATCACCACGGTAATTCAGCGGGCTGCCGGGATAGGCCTTGCACGGCCGGAGGTTGGTGTGCAGATTGAACATCTGCCGCAACTTCACGATTGGGCTGAAGTACACCAAGTCCTTGTCCCTGAGTTCCGGGGCAAGTTCTTCATGCGCTTCATCGCGGGGCTTGCTGGTGATGGCACCAAAGAGCCCGCAGTCGGTGCTCTTGAGGACTTCGATCGTGCGATCGGGCAGCGGGTTGCCCTCCTTGCACCAGAACTCCCATCCAATGTCAGCGTGTACATACTCTGCATCGAGTCCGAGCGCATCGAGCACGATTCGGGTGGCGTCCATGACGTCGTTTCCAACGCCGTCTCCGGGCATCCAAGCAATTCGATAGGTAGTCATCAGGGGTCTCCTCCCAAACATGGGGCTAAGATCGGGATTCTACTGGAGCAGTGATCGCTTTGCCCAAGCCCTACCCACTTGCCAACCTGCTGCGAATGAGCGGCTCGGCTCCCCCGGCGACGATGATCGTCTGTGGGACTGCCCCAAGAGGGGTGAACGCAAACGACTCGCTTCCCAAACTGATCGCAGCGTGCTGGAAGTCAATCGTCGCCTCAGCAAGCATATTGGTAGCCGCCGGGGCATCGAGGGTTTGCAGGTGCGTGACGAGGTCCGGGCAGGTCACGCACAGAAATCCGTTGTTGATGGCGTTTCGGACATAAGTCTGGCTGAACGAGGCCGCCACGACGCACGCGATGCCGCGGACTTTCAGGCAGGTCGCCGCCTGCTCCCGCGAAGAGCCTGTTCCGAAATTGTCCCCAGCGACGATGATGTCGCCATTCTGGGCGACGCTGGCAAAGCCCGGGTCGTAATTCTTCATTGCAGCGGCCGCCATGTCTTGATCTGTCACATCGTCTCGGTACGTCATCGCGCCGCTGTAGATACCGTCGGTATTAAGATTATCTACCGGCAGCCAAAGCAACCGACCAGTGACTTGGGCGGGGAACCCATCGATGATCTCAACAGCACCACTAGCGGCAGCCCGCGGTCCGCGCACCGTGGTTCCAACACGCAACTGCGTCTGTTTAAATTGTTTCGGCGATGCGATGTGCCCGGCGATGGCTGAAGCGGCCACCACGGCGGGACTGGCCAGATATGCCTTGGCATCACGACTGCCCATGCGACCTTTGAAGTTACGATTGGTCGCGCTAATGCCCACTTCGCCCGGCTCAAGCGTGCCAGCCCCAAGGCCGATGCACGTACCGCATCCAGGGGGCAAAAAGACTGCGCCCGATGCTTCGAGCGCCGCCCAGGTGCCGTCTAACTCGGCCGATTCCTGAATCGTTTCGCTCGCGGCCGCAACGTAGAAGGTGACATCATCGGCGACATGCTTCCCATCGAGCACCGCCGCTGCATCTCGGAGATCGTCAAGCCGACCGTTGACGCATGACAAGAGATACGCCTTATCAACCTTGATGCGATGGGGCTCGATGTCCGGAAGTGCGTGCATCACTTTGACGTGATCAGGCCCTGACACGTAAGGAATGACCGATGCAAGATCAAGTTCCAAATCCACGCTGTACCACGCATCGGCGTCGGACTCATCGCGCTGGTCGTACCACGCGTTGACATCGCCACGGGTATACCGCGGGGTGCCGCGGCTTGCGAGCCAATCGGCACGCTCAAGCAACCAGTCATGCAGCACATCATCGAAGGGGAACACGCCGGCCAACGCCCCCCACTCGGTCGTCATGTTGGCGATGGACATGCGGTGATCCATACTGAGACACGCAAGACCCTCACCATCAAACTCCACAAGGTGATTGAGCACTTCATCGTGGTTGAAGACGCCACACAACGCGATGATGACGTCCTTGCCGCTCACGCCTGGCTGGAGTGCCCCAGTCAATCGCACGCGCGCGATCTGTGGCACTTGCCACCACGTTTCGCCGGTGGCCCAGATACTCGCAGCATCCGTACGGACTACCGGTGTGCCAAGAGCCCCGATCGCCCCGTAGATATTGGAGTGACTATCGCTCCCCACAACCATGCTGCCTGGCGTTACGTAGCCACGCTCGATCATGACCTGATGGCTGATTCCAGTGCCCGGTTTGTAGAAGTCCACGCCTTGCTTGGCTGCAAAGGCCTCGATCTTGGCGTACTTGCCAAGGTTCTCTGGCGAGTGGTTCTGAATGTCGTGATCGATAGCAAAGACTGGTTGCTTCGGATCGTGCATGCTCAGAGCACCAACGCCGGCAAACTTACCCATTACCGCTGACGTGTTGTCGTGGGTCATGATGTGTTTGGGATGAATGCGAACAAAGTCGCCTGCGTGCAATCGCTCGCCAGAGGCGAGGTCTACAGCATGACGGGTCGCGATTTTTTCGGTGCGTGTCTGGGCCATGAGAACCGCAGGATACTCATCGATCTCAACGGCCGCGGCGAACACGAACCAGCACGACCAGAGGCCAAGCGATGTGCAGTCCAATATCCATCATGACGGTAATAAAGGCTGCCAAACCGCCAGTCACCTCGGCAATAAACTGATATACGCCAATGGTCATGAGAATGGTCAGGGCGCCCCAGCAGGCCGCGATGATGGCCCAACGAATCAATGGCGTGAGTGATGATCGCAATCGTTTGGCAAGACCGATGCCAAGGATGATGGACGCCGCCGCAATGAGCACACGGCCAATGGATAGCACCATCGAAAGCCAGATCGGGGGCAAATCACCTAGCACCGCTTTGGCTGCGGCGCCTTCGGCAGCACCTCCAAGTGATATGAGCCCACCGCTGAACTGGGATAGCCCCCCTCCCAAGGTAATCAAGGCGCTCTTGGATTCGATCTCGCCGGCCACTTCCGCAAGATTGATTGTCAGCGCCGTAATCGCCGCTCCGAAGGCCAGATCAAACACACCCAGCAGAATGAGCATCGTGCCCAGCACCGGTGCCCAGCACTCACACCCCCCGTTTGGAGATCCGATCAGTCGTGACATTCCAGACGATACTACCGTGTAGCGCCAGCCAACTCACTTGATGCAAGTTCCGGCCTCGGCTCTGGATGCATCCAGGCCTGCCACACCATCTCGAGCATCGGGTCTTCCGTGCCCGCAAGCATGAAGCACAACCGACCGGGCCGTCCGGCGAACATGAGTTGAATGCCGGTCCTTGCCTTAAGCCCACTACACCGCCTGATCAGCAGCAGGTCCCGCTTGGTATGCCAGACAATGCGGCCCGCGCGGGCCCAGCCTGGCCCAACAACCAGCCCCCCCCGGCCGACCTTCTTGCGAATGATCAGCCCCAATACGGGGATACCGGCACACTTTCGCTGCAGTGGGGCGTACTGGCGAATTGCCGAACCCACAACCAGAATCAACAGGATGCCCCCGGCCACAATGCCCGCCATCGTTCCACCGGCCATCGACGCCAGAAAGAACACTCCGGGCACGAGCGCTAGCGAGATCACCAGTAGCAAGATCGTTGATACGACGAGCCACCACGTCCCCGCCGGATCGGCCGCAACAACCGGGGTTGGTTCGATCAATCCGGGTTGGATCTTCGCCCCGCGGACCCACGATGCTACCTCGGTATCGACGACCACACGCACGCCCTGCTCAACCACTGCATTGATGTGTTCAACTTGGGCCGGACGCGCACCGGATCGGGCCCTGGGCCAGTGCAACTTGTGGAGATGGTCGCTGATGTGTGATCGATCGCACTTCCTCTGGCCAAGGGTTCCCTTGGTGCCGCGCCGCTGCTGCGCACCAACGACGATGAGAAAAACACCAACCAGACCAACAATGATGATGCACGGCGCGGCACAACCGGCGTTGGACGCGCCGTTCACGACGGCGATGAGTACCGGCAAACTAACGAGGGCTGCTCCACACAGCAGCAGTATGCCCCAGACGGTGGCCGACACGTGCGACTTGGCGTGCACCGAGAGCGGAAGCACGACAACGCCCAAAGGCAGGCTTGAATCTGTCACCTCTTCAACACGTTGCGCCGAGCGAGCAAAGCCACAACCAGCACCACTGGCCATACAAAGTGCACCACCAGTTCGAAGATAAACAGCGGCAAACTCTCACCCTGCCACGGATCCCCTATCCCATCGGTGAGCACACCCCACGATCGCCACGTGACCCATACGCTCCACCCAGTACCGATGCTGGCCCACAACATCACTGGTATGAGTACCCACCGGCGCCGCGCCGCCAGCAGCGTGCCGAGCAATATGGCAAACATCGCAAAACCTGCTCGAATCCAACCCACTTCCACCAGATAGTCCGGTCGAGGCAACATCGCCAGCAATTGTCTCGCGTGCTCCCCTGTTTCCACGCCACTGAGATTGAAGACTCCAAGGGTTATCATGCGGACGAATCCACCTGCCATCATTTGAAATTGGTTGGACTCCAATTCGCCAGCAATCAACAACAATTCCTCACCCAACGCTGCGGTGCCCAAGCCCCACACGACGTCAATAATCCCCACCACGGCCATGATCGTGCCCAGCACGACCACGCAATCTCCACTAAGTCGGCGTGACTTGGTCATGTCAACACCCGTGGTTGCGATCGATCGAGTCATGCCGTTCACCTTCCTCATCGCAGCGAAGCTGCGGCCTCACTTCTTGGCCGCCATCTTCCCAAGCAACTTGGCAATATCGAAATCGACGAAGTCGGCATGATGGAAGATGATTGACTCGATGCTGCGTTGTACCTTCTCGCCCTCGTGGCTGTGCGTGGCGATCATGTGCATCGCTTCGGCTGGGACACCGTGCTTGTAGGCCATTGCCACGCCGCTGAAGGGATGACGCAACGCCTCGCCGAAGGTGCCCTTGATGATGTTGCCCTGCGCGTCCTTGTCGAATTCGAGGGGTTTGCCGCAATCGGCCAGCAGTGCCCCGGCGATCAGAATGTCGCGGTCGATGGGGATGTCGCATGTGAAGGCACTGTCAAGCACGTCCGCGATCGCCATGCATTGACGAACACATGAATTCAAGTGCTCAATGAAGGTCATCTCGATATCACCAGCGAGCAAGGTGAACTTCACCGCGCGCAGCTCATCAAATGTCCAGCCCTTGCCTCCACAACCAGTCGTGATGGCTTCGTTCCAGACAGCTGCGACCTTCGCACGAAGGTCCTCACACTGGATATCCATCAGATTAGGAAACAGGTCCGCGATCTCAGCAACGCCGTAACTCATGAGGTTTGCTCCTTCCAAGGGCGTGGGTCCGTGGCCAGCATTGCCCACATGTCCGTGTCAAGGTACCGATCTTCCTTGAGGTACGCCTGCCGCTTGACGCCCTCGAAGGAGAATCCGTTGCGATCCAGAAGTCGCCGTGAAGGTTCATTGTCAACGAATGTCTCAGCCCAGATACGATGCAGTCCGATCTGGTCAAAGCAGTGATTGAGCAAGCCCTGCAACATGCGACTGGCGATGCCCT
>CAZGFN010000051.1:0-17141 GCA_964524945.1 uncultured Isosphaeraceae bacterium | reverse complement strand
CAGGCACCAAGGTGGGACAGACCGAGACCATTTTCATCATCAGCACCACGTGCGCGCCGGGAACTCCGATCGGCTCGAAGAAAGGTGGGTGGTCCGAAAAAGACCCTGAGCATTGGACACGATATCTCGATGTCAGCAACGGAAATATTCGCGTGCCTTCATCGCTCAACGTTCCAGAAGCAGTCGTCAGCAAATATGAACCGGCAGATCCACTGATCCTTGCCGGCGTGAAGCCTGGCCAAGCAGTCACACAGCGCGTATCAGTCAAGGTCTACGACGTGGGTGATCCTACTACCGTAGCGTACTCCGGAACATTGGATTCCGTCTATCGCGATCTCGGTGGCTTCAAACTCGCTGTTCCCGTCGGAACATTCGATACGAGACTCATCAAGACCACCTACAAAGGAAAGATCGGGCCGGCAAATGTCGCCTGTGATGCATGGGTCTTCTATGCCAAGGACGTCGGCCCCGTCGCCTTCATCAACCACAAGGATATCACCGCCTTCCTGATCTACAAAGACGCACAACAATTCGTCGCAGTGTTGCAATCGAACGGTGCTGGTAAGACAAAAGCTGATTCAACGGGCGGCTGATATCTGCCGAAGTGTTTTGATAGAGAAACGCCCGCCATCCATATGAATACTCATCGGGGCGCTCTCAGTTTGAGGGTTTGTTCCCGCAAGGATGACATCAACGCCGCCGAGATCCAACGTCGCCGATGTGCCCGCAGCAATTCGAATCCTTCCACGCACATGGAAGTCTCTCGGACAGGTTGCACGCAACTGGATACGCCCCGATCCTCCCAACACCATGGCTCCGCCTATAGGGAGAGAGCGTGTAAAATCGCAGCCAGTTTGAATCTCCACCGTCCGGGAGCGACGCCGCTGTTGGAGAGCCCCCAGTCAACGAACTGAAGGCTTGCTACGAGGCAAAAAAGAAGCCGCGTACGCCCCACAACACCTTGGTGTACACAAATTCACGGGCTTTGAAACTGGTGTGGTTGACATGAGCGATGTAGTAGTCATCATGTGAATAAGGAGACTTCAACGTGCTTGCACTACTGCTCAGTTCCGCGATTGCCGCGCCGACCATCATTGCTCATGACTGCGATGGACACGAGGGTGCATGCTGCCGTGTGTACGAGGTTCAGAACGATTCACCCCCCACGCCCTTAACACGATGCGACGACAACGACGTCGTCGACATCCTCTGGGTTGTCAATGCCCCGGCGATGGAGTACATGGGCGGCGGGGCAGCCGTGCTTGAAGAAGTGCATCTGGCCATGGGCAAGGCAAACGAGGCCTTTGCCAATGCGCAGATTCCCTTCAGCACTCGGCTGGTCGGTTTGCACGTGACGGAGTACGAGTGGAACTCTGGTTACATCTACGACCTGCAGAATCCCAACGATGGTCAGATGGACGAGGTGCATATCATTCGCGATGCCAAGGCTGCGGATCTGGTGGCACTCATTACCATCGACGGATATTGCGGTGTCGCCTTCGTAGCGCCGGACAATCCTGCCTATGGCTTTCAAGGCAACTCGGCCGACTGCCTGCTCATGGACTGGGCCAGCCCAATGCGTCATGAGTTGGGGCACAACCTCGGCTCCAAACACTACACAACCGACGGCGGTGGCTATTTCTCCTGGTCCGCCGGACACGTGCTCACGCTCGACGACGGATCACAGGTGGGCACCTGCCTCGCCGGCAACAATCTTCCGAACTACTCCAATCCAAACGTGCTATACAAGGGTGTCCGCACCGGCATTCCGGCGGGCGAGTCAGGCGAAGCTGACAACCATCTGGCGTTTTCCGTCACCGTGCCGATGGTGGCGGATTTTCGCTGCAGCTTCACTGCGTGCCCTGCAGATACGGACTACAACGGCATGATCGATACCGACGATGTGCTCGCCGTGCTCAGCGCTTGGGGGCCCGCCGCCGCTGATCCGGCGGATGTCGTTCTGGACGGCATGTGTGATGTCGACGACCTCCTCGCCGTCATCTCAGCCTGGGGCGACTGCCCTTAGTCCCCTCACCCCACTACTCCTCCGGCGAATCGGGAATGATCCGCTGCATCACCGCCATCCAAACACCCACCACAAGCAGCAGCAGAATGACCACCGCGGCAATGTGTCGCAGGCTCTCATTGCCAAAGATTCCCGGCACGGCCGCCATCACTTCATTTTCAAGCCTATGCGCCTCACCCATGAATGAATGGTCTCCACCACCAGGTACAGATCGGCATCCGACCAACATGCTGCCAGTCACCATCAGGCTCACAATGAATGTTCGCATCGAGTTCTCTCCTTCGGTGGCACTGTTCCAAGGGCACATCGAGCACCGAAGTGTACAGGCAACCCACTGGCAGTCCAACACCATCGCAAGTATCAGACCACATCAAAGAAGCCGATAACAATATCCCTAGCACGGACCCTACATTGCAATCAGTACCAACACGTCACTAATGCCATTGCTGTAGACCGTCAAGTCGCCCCCGTCAGGGCAGTCCAACGGAGTCCACTTGACGTCGTACTGGAAGAACAACTTCTAGTCGCCAGCGATCCGATAGGCTCCCGCCTCATGGTCGACCTTCTTACAGCTCGAAATCTACAAAAGTCCCATCCCGCGGGCACACTGTTTGACGGTATCGCCATCACCATTTCCCAGCGTGATCGCATCGGCCTCATCGGCCCCAATGGTGCTGGGAAGTCAACCCTTATTCGAGTGCTCGCCGGACTTGAAACGGCCGATGCGGGCGACGTTATTGCCCGCAAGTCGCTTCGAATCGCCTACGTCCCGCAGGACGATTCCTTTGCCGATGATGCCACGGCGATATCAGTTACCGCGGCCGAACTTGTCCAACAGGTTGCCGACGATGTCGAGCGACAGACTCGCGCGAGCATCGCGCTCTCAAAACTCGGATTCGAGTCCTTTGATCGACCCGTCGCCGAACTCTCGGGAGGCTGGCGAAAGCGATTGTCTATTGCTGCGGCCTTGTGCACTGAACCCGATCTGCTCATGCTCGACGAGCCCACGAATCATCTCGACCTCGAAGGGGTGCTGTGGCTTGAATCCTTTGCACAGTCTTCGCCCATCGCCATGCTCTTTGTGACACACGACCGCCAGTTCCTCGAAAACGCGGCGGATCGCATCATGGAAATGTCGCCGGCCTATCCCGGTGGCTTGTTTGTGGCAAAGGGCAACTACAGCGAGTTTCTTCGCCGCAAAAATGCCTTTCTCGATGCGCAAGCAGCCTCAGAGTCGGCGCTGGCCAACATAGTGCGTCGCGACACCGCTTGGTTGCGTCAAGGAATTCAAGGAAGACAAACCAGAAACAAGACCCAAGTTGAGGCGGCCGCTGCGCGACGCGGCGAACTGGACGCGACCAAGGATCGCAACTTGGCTCCCACGCGAACAACCACGATTGACTTTCAAGCTACCGAGCGAAAGACCAAGCGCCTGCTCATGCTGCACAGTGTGTCCAAGTCAATGGGCGGCAAGCGTCTTTTTCACGACCTCGACCTTGTTCTGATGCCAGGTCGGAGAATTGGCATTCTCGGCGTCAACGGTGCCGGAAAGACCACGCTCTTGCGTCTTATGAGTGGTGAACTCGAACCAGACACGGGTACCATCAAACGCGCCGTTGACTTACGGGTGGTGACCTTCAGTCAGCATCGTTGCACGCTTGACCCACGGGTGACTTTGCAGGAAGCACTTTGCCCAGTGGGCGACATGGTGGACTACCGTGGTAAGCAAGTACATGTGACTGGATGGGCGAGACGCTTTCTCTTTGAGCCTGACCAACTCGCTACGCATGTGGGCAACCTCTCAGGGGGCGAACAAGCACGACTCCTCATCGCCAACCTCATGCTCACCCCCGCTGACGTGCTACTACTTGATGAACCAACCAATGATCTGGACATCCCCTCGCTGGAAGTACTGGAAGCGGCGCTCTTGGAATTCCCAGGTGCCATGGCCCTGATCACGCACGACCGATTCATGCTCGAGCGCATCGCTACAGAATTCGTGGGCTTAGACGATGCCGGGGGAATCAAGGAATTTCAAACGGTCGAGCAGTGGTACGCCTATCAGCGAAATCAGGAAAGCGCCGCCAAGATCCGACATCGTGATGCGACCCAAACGATCAAGGAAGCCCCTCGCAAAACGTCTCGCCGCAAGAGGTCCTACAAGGATCAACGAGAGTACGAGGGCATGGAATCGGCGATTCTAAAAGCCGAAGCGCATGTGGAAATGTTGGAGACGAAAGCCGCAGATCCACAGATGATTGCCGATCACGTGAAGGCCGATGCCACATTTCGTGAACTGTCCATCGCGCAAGAAAACGTCAAGACGCTCTACGCACGCTGGACGGAACTCGAGGCGATGGTGGACTAAATGCCCACTTTCTCGCATCGATCGGCCATGGTCTGATCTTCGGCGGCGATGTCCAACGAACAGATCTCTGGGCTGTAGTAGCGGGAATGGTGGCCAAGCAGGGCCTTGAAACCAGTCTAGGCTGCGTCGATGTGCTTCCGAAGAATGCCTAGTTGAGCATTGGCATCGTGACCGCTACCAACGGCCTTCAATCGACAGCAACATCCCGCCGAAGCATGCCTATCAGCGGCACATCGACGATGAAGGGACCGAATGGAATGATCGCGCCGATGATGCCCCAGACCATCAAGTCGGTTTTCAGCGGTACGACAGTTCGACCGATGATGAACATCGCAACCAACCCGAGAAAGAGCAGGCCATGAATAGGCCCCGCAATGGTGACCGCCATGGGCATGTCGCCCCAATATTTCAGAGGCATGGCGACAAAGAAGAGCACAAGCGTTGAAGTGCCTTCAACGAGCCCCATCACAATGAGCCATCTGAGAAATTCGCGATTTACAATCTTCATAGAACGAAATTGTACAAACTGAGTTAGTTGGAATCAGCGACCGAGGCTTCCTGGCCACCGATCCACTCTAGGTCGATAACGACCCCGCCATGATCGGACGGAAACGCTCGCATGTTCAGCGGGATGGAATTGTCCTCCCAGACGACCGGTACCACATGGCCAGCAACGGGGCGAAGCGTCCAGCCGCCAGTGGGCTTGATTGGGTTCTTCAAGTACAACCGATCGATACGCTCGAAGTTCTGTACGGCACCCGTGCCGTCATCGCCCTTTGCCCGATTCCAAGGTGACCAGGTAATGCCCGGGTGCTGTACTGGATTGGGATAAATCTCCCGAAAGGTGTCCGTCAACCCAGCCGACTGCATGAGCAGACTCACCGGCAACGGCAGGGCGCGACGATGCTTGTAGATGCGAGCCGTATCAACCGTCCAGTCCAGATGCGACGGACAATTCCAATCGCCACCGACAAGCAGCGGGACATCCGCTTCGAGTTGGCCAGTTGCCCGAAGATGCGTGACGAGTTCTCGAGCCTGCAACAATCGGTCTGATCGCTTGGTTTCTGCAGCTATCAGTTCGACATCGCTCATGCCCGGGTTATCCCGCAGTTCATACGTAATGAACGAACGCCAGTCGAGCCATGCACTCCATGCGATCAGCTCTCGGCCCTTCGTGTCGCGGAGTTTGGCGCCAACACCATGCCACTGGTGGTGGAAGAACGTCGCCTCTATCTCAAGCGGTGTCAGTACGCAGAGATGCTTGCTCTGAGCTTGATGCTGATGCCATCCCAATTCGCTGGCAAGCCAGGCGCCAAGCAGAGGGCGATCTCCATCGATGTCATAACTCTCCTGTAGCAGCACGATGTCCGGTTCGAGGTGTTTGATAATTGCCAAGGCCTTGTCGGGACCCTGTTCAATGTCGTTGCCGCCGTGGAGAACATTCCACACCAACACCCGCAACCCATCGGGTTGGACAGGGGCTGGGCCGGCTCCGAATCCAATCATTAGCACGCCTGCGAGCAGCATCATCATGTGGAACCTCCTGTCGTTCATCGGCGGGCCGCACAGTATCGAACTCACTCACGCACTGCTCCCATCCGAGGCAGTGCTAGACGATTGTCAGGACACATGGGCGTTGAGGCTGCTTGAAAGCCCCAATTCATGGAACCGCCGTTGAAATGTTGACTTTTTGCACACAAAGAGAACCAAACACCCATACTTGGACCTGGAAGTACCGGGCCCCCACTATTGGAGCACCCCATTTGAAGATCTGCATCCTGCTAAGCCTGCTGTGCACTGCGACGCCTACCTTGGCAGCCAACTGGATTGTCGACTCGAATGGGCTTGGTGATTTCGCCACCATTCAAGCGGCCATCGACGTCGCGGCGGATGGCGACCGAATCGAAGTCAACTGGGGCCATTATCAGGGCAATGGAGCGTCGGTCATCAACACGCAGGGCAAGGGCCTCACACTCGACGCGCCATTCGGCGCCAGCGTGTGGGGGGCCGGACAACAGACATGCATCGTGTGCGACTCCCAAGAGATGGCCGACACCATCATCAGCGGCTTCATTTTTCATGCCGGTGACGGGGGAAATGACCGGGGCGGAGGCATCCACCTCGACGGTAGCAGTCCAACCTTCATCGATTGTGATATCCGCGAGTGCGAAGCTGATCTGGGAGGCGGGCTGCGTGCGTCCAATAGCAACGCCAGCTTCACGAATTGTACATTTGAGAACAACACAGCCACCCGCGGAGGTGGCCTCCACCTCACGCAGTTCACCGGCGAAATCACCGACTGCACCATCGAATCCAACGAAGCCGACTCGGCCGGCGCAGGCATCTGGTGCCACGACTCGACATTCGCGATGATGTGCACCACGATCACCATGAACACCACCGCAGATGGACCCGGCGGCGGCTTCTTCTGCGAGCAGGCCTGTCCAACAATCACCGGTTGCGAATTCTCCGACAACACCGCCGGTGTGGACGGTGGATCCGCCAGTTGCAAGGGTGGTGGTATCTACTGCGGCCAGGACAGTTGTCCATCGATCACCGACACGAGCATCGCCACCAATACTGCTTGGATGGGCGGAGGCCTGCAATCGGACTGGAGCTCGGCAATGCTGAGCACATGTGTCGTGATAGCCAATAATGGAGTGCACGGTGGAGGTGGACTGAGCATCTCCGGCGGCGATCTATCAATGGTGGACTCGGCCGTGGTGTCCAATGAGTCCTCAGCAGGTTCTGGGGGCGGCATCTCCATCCACCAGCAGTCCACGGCGATTATTGCCCGCACCATGATTCAATTGAATTCCACACCCGTCTTCGGCGGCGGACTGTTGTTGGACGATGCAGATGCAACCATTGAAAATTGCGACATTCGAAATAACTCGGCGTTTCGGGGCGGCGGCGTTCGATTGTTCAACGAGGACCGTTCCGTCTTGGAGGGCTGCGCCCTCACAGGAAACATGGCCACCCACGGTGGGGGTGTCAGTTGCGACAGCAACCCGACGTCCATGCTGGCGGCATGTCAATTCAGTGACAACACCGCCAGCGCCGACTACTCCGCTTTTGATGCGGGACAGGACGTCCCTGGACCCACACTCTCGGACAATCGCTTCTGCGCCAATGGACTGGACTCAGTAGGCGGCACACTGGTCGCATTGGGCGGAAATGCGCGTGCTGATCTCAATGGAAGCGATGGCGTCGATGTCGTTGACCTGATTCTGCTCGTCACCAACTGGGGCGACCCAATGTCGACGAACACAATCGATGTCGACCTCGATGGAGCGATCACTATCCAGGATCTTCTTGTCATGCTTCAGTCCTGGGGCCAGTGCACTGTCGCCTCGACCGACATCGAGTATCTCACAGCTACTGCAAGGGACGGAATGGAACAGGCCGACCCGATTCATTTCGAGATCGACTCCGATGCATGGTCCGCCCAGCACAACTTCGACGAATTTTCGGCCATCCTGCAAGCCGATCAGAACGGTGGTTCGATGCAGGCACCTCATGGCACTTCCGACGGAAGTTGGCCGCAACTTCGAGTGACCGTCACCCTGACCGAAGCGTCGACCACGCTCCAACTCGAGGGCTATGTCGAGATCCCCGCCACAAGCGCCGTTCGGTTCACGGTAAAAAGACTTCGCGACTGCGGCGATGTGACGCATCTCAATGCCAGCCTGGGCAATGCCAACGATGGCCCAGATGAGTATTCCGGAACGCTTGAGAATCTCCCTCCGGGCACCTACGAGTTCAGACTCAGTGGGATGCTCTATGCCAATGGGGTCCCAGGACACTCCATCGGCATCAGTTGGACATATGACTGACGTACTTCCTCGGCGGTCATCTATAGTGCTGCCATGTATGCGTTCATCGCGATTCTCACGCTTTGCTTCAACGCAGCGGCAATCGCAGCCCCAACCGATCGAATCCATGCCCTCTTCATCGGCGATCGCGCCTACCACCAGCCTGAAGTTCGATTGCACGACGTGTGGGGCCCGCTCGCGCGTCGTGGCATTGTGCTTGACTGGGAAGAGAACCTCGAGGCGGTCACGCCCGAACTACTCGACGACTACGACTGCGTAGTCATGTATGCCAACCATCCTGATCTGGCCGAGGTGCCTGGGCAGTTTTCTGCAGCCCTCGATGCGTTCATTCGCAGCGGTGGTGGATTCGCAGCGCTGCACTGCACGAGCGGGTGCTTCATGCAGTCACCCGAGTGGCTGCATCTGGTGGGGGCTCGCTTCGTTTCGCACGGTGCCGAAATATTTGCCCAGCAAGTAGTCGATGCCAACCATCAGATCACCGCTGAATGGACACCGTTCGAGACGTGGGATGAAACTTATGTGCAGTCCCATGTCAAAGATGACCGCCATCTGCTGACACAGCGAGACGACGAGCCTTGGTGCTGGGTGCGCCCCTACGGTGACGGTCGCATCTTCTACACGGCCTCGGGCCACGATCATCGGACATGGACCCATCCGGGGTGGGTCGATCACCTTGAACGTGCCATCGTATGGGTCTCGGGTGATGACGCCGCTGCACGCCACGCCAGATACGAGCCGGTGCCTTTCACATTCACGCCCCACGCGTGGGTCCCCAACTACGAAGCGCACGATCCGCCAATGGACTATCAACTTCCATCGACGCCCTCGCAGACTGTTGATGCCCTAATCGTGCCGGCCGGCTTTCATGCCGAACTCTTTGCAAGCGAACCGATGGTCGTTAATCCCATCGCAATGGCGTGGGATGCGCGTGGGCGATGCTGGGTAATCGAGTCTCCAAATTACCCCAATGACATTCGCCCCGAAGCAGGTAGCGATCGGATCAGCATCCTTCATGACACGGATGGCGATGGTCAAGCGGACCAAAAGACGGTCTTCGCCGATGGCCTGAACATCCCCACCGGGCTACTGGTGGTTGAAGGCGGTGCGATCGTCGCAGCGCCACCACACTTGATCTATCTCATCGACACGGATGGCGATGATGTCGCCGATGATCGCGAAATGCTCTTCACTGGCTTTGGGCGATGGGATACGCACGCGGGTCCGTCCAATCTAGCATGGGGCCACGACAACCGCATCTGGGGCGCAGTCGGATACTCCGGATACAAAGGCCAGGATGGCCGTGCCTTCGGGTCTGGAATCTGGCGATGGGATCAGGCCGATCCGTACCCACAGTTCACCGCGCAGTTCACCAACAACACGTGGGGGCTTGGCCTGCGTGATGACGGCGAGGTATTCGGTTCGACGGCAAACGGAGCCCCCTCCTTCTTCGTCGGAGGCGGCAAGCACGACCTCGCTACGTCACAGCCCGATCACGCCGGTGCGGCGCCAGTGCATGACACAGCCCTCATTCATCCGGCGCTTGCCAAGTTGCAACAAGGTGACTTCATGGGCCAATACACCGGCGCCGCCGGCCACGCATTCGCAACTGGTTCGCAGGTGCCCACGCACTGGGTCGACCGCATGGCATTCGTCTGCGAACCTACAGCCCATCTTGTTGGTCGGCTGGGCACCTACCCGGACGGGTCGGGCTGGCGCACTCGCGATTGCTTCAACCTCGTTGCGTCCACCGACGAGTGGTTCTGCCCAGTACAGGCAGAAGTTGGGCCCGACGGCGCGATCTGGATCGCCGACCTCTCGCAGTTCATCATCATGCACAACTTGCCAGGTAGTCCCGAACGGGGCCTTCCCAAAGTCGACTACGGCGAGGGAAACGCGCACCTCAATCCATTGCGAGATACCACGCATGGTCGGATCTATCGATTGGTGCGCAGCGAATCCACTACGCTGAATCTCTCCGACTCCTCTGTGGACACACTGGTCGCCACCCTTGGGCATCCCAATCGATTCTGGCGAACGACCGCACGTCGCATGCTGGTTGAAGGACTCTATTTGGAAGCTGCGGCGGCGCTTCACACAACGGCCAATGGCGATGATGACACTGCTTCCGCGGAGGCCATTCGCACACTCCACGGATTGGGGCTGCTGGGCAGTCAGACGGCTTCAATGACGCTCATGCATGCCATGAAAGACGGCGGCCCGGCCACGCGCCACGCCGCGCTCGCTGCACTTCCATTGAATGGACGATCGGCCGAACTGCTGCTGGACTCCAATATTCTAAGTCACCCCAACGCCGCCACACGGCGCCATGCCTATCTTGCCGCCGCTCGTCTGCCTGAGTCGCCCGCATTGGGCGCGGCGATTGCGGGGCGAGCGCTCACCGAGCGTTCTAGCGATACCTGGTTTCCAACGGTGCTTGCTGCTGCTGCTACTGCACACGCAGACGCCTTTGTTGCAGCCGCGAGTCCCCTCTTGGTTGATGACGACGCCCCGCCTGTTGACCTCGCTGCCAATGGTGGCTTCAACACAGGCCTTGGTGATGCTCCCACTGGCTGGGATGTGATGGTCTGGCGTGGGAACAGCAACCATCAGTGGGTGCCCGGTGGTCGTAGTGACACCAAGTGCCTATCGATTCGCTCGTCGTCAGGTGGTGACACATCGTGGACCAAGGACATCACAGTCAAACCAAACACGCGATACCGACTTGAGGGATGGATTCGAACCAAGAACGTGACGCACGATGGTACTACGCACGGCGCATTGCTCGTCGCGCACCCGGGTTCACATCGCACGCCCTCCGTCACCGACACCTCCGACTGGACGCATGTGCAGCAGACGTTTGTGACTGGACCAGGTCAAACCCAGACTGATATTCACTGCCTGTACGGTGGGTGGGGCATGAGTACTGGCGAGGCTTGGTTCGATGATGTGTTACTGCTTGAACTCGGGCCAGCCAACAATCTTCGAAGCATCGTGGAACTCGCACGAACGCATGCCGATGGATCCGCCAGATCATTTGGACCGCGTGACATCGATCTCACCGGTGGTGATCCGTCCGCTGGCAGAAAGGTGTTCCGAACCAATGCTGTGGCCGCATGTTTTCGATGTCACAGCCTAGACGGAACCGCTACGGGTGACGGGCCAGACCTCTCCGATGTCGGCAGCAGACTCACTGACATGCAGATCCTGCAATCCATCATGGATCCAAATGCATCGCTCGCCGCCGAGTGGACCGCTCCAGTGTCCGCCATGCCCGCACTGGGATCCTTCCTCAGCGATCAACAAATTCGCGACCTCGTTGCCTTCCTCGCCACTCAGCAGCCCTAGCAGTCACCCCACGCGCCAAGCACAATCAGAATGTCATCCACGCCCACGACGCCATCCTGATTGACGTCAGCCGGGCAGCCACTGCACGGACCGAATGCGGCGATGATCGCCAAGAGGTCGTCCACACCGACGACGCCGTCGCCGTTGATGTCGCCCTCACAGGCAGAGCAGTCGTCGTTGATGGTGTTACCGCCGCCATCGACAAACATGCCGCTCACCTGATCAAGGTGGTTTCCACACACCGTGGTGTTGGACATCGAAGTCAGTTCGCTCTCAAAGAAACTCGCGCCACCGCCCTCATCGGCCTGGTTGTCACGGGAAATACATTGCTCCAGCGTGGGCTCGCTGGCACGTGAGAAGAATCCGCCACCTCGCCCTGAGGTCGTGTTGCCTTCAAACAGACAGTTAGTAAAGATCCCATTGCTGGCCACGTCCGGGTCATGCGCGCCCATGCAGGCAACGCCTCCGCCATCACGACCCGATGAGTTCTCGCTGAACACGCAGTCGGAAACAACTGCATGCACGTCATAGGCACACCCAAGCCCGCCCCCATCCCCAGTCACGATGTTGCCTTGAAAGAGACAGTGCGTAATCTGCGGATAACACGGGCCCCCGCCATTGCCTACGCCATACGCGCAGATGCCTCCGCCGACACCGATTGGATTACCCACTTGGGTGTTGTTCAAGAACAGGCACTCTGAAATGATGGGGCTGCTGCTGGACCGAATGAACATGCCGCCGCCGACATTGTGTGTGATATTAGAAATGAATTCTGTGTTGGTGATGTGCGCATCACTATTCACCGTGCATGTCATCCCACCACCCCAAGCAGCATCGTTGGAGTAAAATAGACATCCGTCGATGTTCGGCGCGGCATGATCCAAGCAGTACATGCCTCCGCCGTGGCCTTCGGTGATGTTATTGCGAATGACGCAGTTGATAACGCTGGGCGTGCCAGCCGTTGCGAACAAGCCGCCGCCACCCCAACACGCATTCTCTTCAATCGTGCAATTGCGTACGGTCGGAGAACTACTTCGAATGAACACACCCCCGCCGCACCGGATGTTGCCAAATATCGGATCATTGAACAACTCGCCTGCACCGCCGCGAAGGGTAAACCCATCGATCACGCTGGATGAACCTTCTTCGGTTGCAAATCGCACGACAGGTCCATTGGCAAACGCCGCATCAATTGTGGTCGTAACCGCCCCCTGGCCGATGACCAAAATGCTCTTGCCCAAGAAGTCTATTCGTTCTTGATAGGAACCAGCCGCAACATGTACCTCATCGCCGTTGCTTGCAGCATCAATGGCGTCCTGAATAGTCAGGAAGTCGCTGGGCACCATCAGCACACCACCGTGAGCGACTCCAAAGCCAAGGGCCACCACGCTTCCAAGACCGATCGCTAAGTGCTTCCGCATTTTTGTTCCTCTCTAATGCAACCCAAACACCCTACTCTGCCTGATGGTGATTCCAAAGCCTCAGTTGTCTAAATTGTACTGGGCTAGCCCATATCACCCCTATTGCAACCGCCTTGGCCCCCGCCCACTGGAGTCGCTACACATATTCAGGCTTTTGTTCAGCAGTCGCGTCAGCGGGCATCCAGTCGCATCGCTTCCAATCCAACAGATCCCTCCTCAATGGTCAACATGATTGCACCCACTCCAACGGGTACTGTTCCGCTCGATACAAGCAGCCCGTTGAGAAGCACTCGAACATCTACACCAGATCTCTGAACTTCAAGTTGATACCACGCATCAGCCGGGATCAATCGCACTTGGGTTGAGGCCACACCGGCAATACTTCCTGTTGATGGATCGCCAGGCTGTCCTTCAGCAACCACTACGTGGATCTCGCCAATACTCAGCATCGCCATCGCACCCTCGCTGAATCGCACCCGAGCCTGAAGATCGAAGTCCTGCGGGCACGTGGTGGCCAGTTCGATGGTGCCATGGCCCTCGAGCATCAAACCCTCTGACCCAATTGCGCCGCTCAACGGACCAGTCAAGGTCATGCTGCCATCGCGGGGAAACGATTCGCCACCGACCATCGCGTCGACCACCGGTCGCACACGCACGTCAGCAATGCCTGCAGCGCCGATGGCACCAGAAAATCGGAGCCACCGATCTGTACCACCAGACGGAATGTCCACATCGCCGAGCACCTTCTGATCATCAACGAGAACTTCCACGACATGACTATCTCGTACTTCAAAACCGACCCAGTGCCACTGCCCGGCACCTCGCCACACATCGTGATCAGAATGCGCCAGTACGCGTCCGTCACTGTCGACCACTTCCAAGGTGCCCGACCCATCGTGATCCCGAATCATCAGCATGGCATCTCCGGGAAGTCCGACGCCAATAGCGCCATGCTTTGCAAGCATGATCGGAAGTTTGACCTGCGCTTCGCGCGGCAATGCGCCGCTGAAGACGTAGTCCGTACTCGCTTGATCGTTCACCAAGGCATCTTCGCCAGACTCAGTGGTAAACCGTGTGCGGTCTGTCGCGTCGAGCCGATCCTTGGCAAGTCGCCAATCACCTTCCCACATCGCCTTGGGATCACCCCACGTCAATCGCAGCCAGCCAGACTCCTCTTCAATCCGATCTTCCAACGGTGGCGCCGACACACGTCTGGCCACATCGCGTGTGGGACCGCCGGGTATACGGTTGATGGTGTACGCAACTTCTTGGGTTCGGAGTGCCCGACCGGTGGCATCGGAAACATCATGCAGATGCAGGCGGGCCACTCGTCCCGCGGAGAGTTGAGGAATATCTACACGAAGCGTGCGGCCATCTTCTGATAGCCGTGTTGACTCGACCTCAAGAAGTTGATGCCGCTGTTCGGGCGATCCATACTTCCACCACCAGTTGTAGTCGTAGGTGTCCACCTCAATCTGCTCAGGCGTAGGCGCCTCGCTAAGAGGGTGCGTGAATTCAATATCAAAGCCGCCGGAAACTAACCGAACATGCTTCATTTCCAGCGGCACGTCACCGTTCCATACGATGCGCTTCACCCCGTGTCCGGGCGCCAGTCCACCCCACCCACGATTGGTCAGGCCACAGATCAGTGATCCATCGTCTGCAAAAGCCACGCGGGCCACAGACCCAACGCGATCAACAAATGGCCACACCGCACCTTGGGGCACACCGTCGATGTCCTCGATTTCTGCACGCAGCACTTGGCCGGTGGTCAACTCGGCCACAAACAACTGATCTTCAAACGGGCCAAACGAACCACCTGTCGAGTCCGTCACAATATTGCCCGTAGAGCGAGACCAGTCATATGGAATCCAAATTGCTGGGGGCACGCGGTCAATGTCCAATGGTTCACGTTGGTGAGGAATGCGATTGTCGGCAAGAAACTCTTCGGTCCACCGCAAACTCGCGGGGTGGCCATGAAAGCCGTCTTGTTGCACGACAAAGATGGGCGAGGTCGCCATCCAGTCACCTTGATTGTCCGTAGCGAGCAACCGCCCCTTTGCGTCAAAACCTAAGCCACATGGACTTCGAAAACCATAGGCCCATGGCTCGGTGTGTCCATCGGGCGCGACTTGCAGAATCCAGCCTCGGTACGGTTCGACGGATTGACCATACCACCAATCAGGAGACATGAAGCCCAGATTAAGCGACACGTACCGGTTGCCTGCCGCATCACGGGGAAGCCCAAAGGCAAACTCATGGTAATTGTGAGATAAACCCCAGTCACTACTAAGAACTTCAACGACATCGACGATGCGATCATCATCGATGTCACGCAATCGAGATAATTCGCCCCGCTGTAACACGATGAGATCGTTTCCATCAACATCGAGTCCAAGCCCCTCATACAAACCATCGACATGCCGCGTCCACGCTGCGTCACCCGGGTTGTCATCAAGGGCGCCATCAATCAACCACACGCGACCTCGACGCGTACTCACGGCAATGGTGTCGTCATCAGGAAAGGCAATGCCGCCAACTTCGACGACTTCGCCCTCGGGCGTCGGCACGGTTTGCACGGTCCACGGATCTGCGCTCAATAGGACTGCTGCGACAGCGAGTACATTCATGATGCTTCCTCGAGCAGTGGTACGCCGGCTTGGCGAGCGGCGGCTGGATCTGCCCCAGGAAGGACCAAGATGTCAATTGTTCCATCTGTTGGAAGATGAACGCTTGCAGCACCAGGCTGTCCCCCGCGAATACCAACGATATCTTGACCGCCGATCCACCAGTCATACTGTCCGCCGCGGCCAAGTGGCTCGGGCGTCGATGACAGAGGAACAGCTAGTTCTATGCCTGTGGCATTTCCGGTGAGCCACAATGTGCGGCGATAGCCAGGCAAGGTGCCGTGCGTCGCTGCCGCTGCTGTTTCTTCAATTTCTACACCTGGAAGCGTGTAGCGAATCGCTGCTGTGGTTCCGGTGATCGCTGTGCCTCGCAGCGAGGCCTTGATGGGGCGACCGTTTTTCGTAAAGGGCGGCGCGGCGCCTGGAAAGTGAATCAGCTGCCCCAGTGGTTCCAACTCGGTGCCACCGCGACCCTCCCAGTCAGTGCGACGCACAAAAGCACCCTGCCTGACTGTTCGAAGCCGGACATCATCGCTGTCGTAGGCCACGGTCAAACCATCGGTCCCGCCAATGAGGATGCCACGCGGCTGGGGATCTTCCCACTCACCGCGAGCCGGAAGCGCCCCGCGAATCACGACTGGTCGATCATCAACGTAATAAGTCGCCGCCGATGTATCTGCATCAATCGTTGGCGGCGACAACTTCCGTACGTAGGCGACGACCGCGTCGATACTTGGTCGATTCAAAACACCAACAAAGCCAGGCATGGGCGTGCCGGCAATGCCATGTTGTACGACGCGGCGAATAGCCTGATTGGTATTGCCAAACGAAAACCCGCCAGCAAGAAAGGACCTCGCCGGTCGATCGAGTTGCTCAGTGCCATTGCCGTCCCCAGTCACACCATGGCACTTTGCGCAGTTGGCCATATAGACCGTCCGCCCCGAAACCGGTATATGCGGTGCGGGGCGGATGATGCTTGAGGTCGTTGTGGCCGACGGTAGTGGTATATCCGGGGCAAGCCCAGGGGGCGAATTGATATCCGCCATCGTCCACGCCCCCCACACAATCAGGCCCGCCACGATGGGGGCGATGATGAGCACACAGACGATGTTCATCAGGATGGATTTCACTGTCATGGAGGACTGGTGGGCCATGGATGAGAAGGATAGCGGATTGCCCGCTACCGCACGATCGCCGCCGATGGTGGTCGGGCCGCGACCGATATCATCGTGGCCATGCCGTATGCCACCATCCGCCCCTACGACCCGGATCACGACCGACTGCCGTACATCAGGATCGTGGAGAAGAATTGACTGGAGCCTTGGAGACGAGAAGGAAACCGGGCCACTCTTCGACAGTTACATCAGTGAATACGACATCTTCGTCACTGAGTTAAATAGTGAGGCCGAGTCCTTCGCGGCCTGTCGCAGCGATCAATTCGAGTGCGAGCCTGAACTCTGCGCCGACCTCGATCGCGTCATGCGACTGCCAACGCCAATTTCCGACTGGGATGCCTGA
>CAZGFN010000050.1:0-17428 GCA_964524945.1 uncultured Isosphaeraceae bacterium | reverse complement strand
ATCCGTTCACCCGCTTTCCGGCACGGTCCAGCACCGAGCCGCATAACCCCGCTTTCAGGCGGGGGCTGTTGTTCTTGGAGGCGGCCGGTTTCGGACTGACTGACTCGCGGCGATTCGCACCGGATTGCACCGTTTCGTGCTCCGGATAGTGACCGTTGGCACCGTCCGTTCCGATGGCCAGAGCCGCCTGCAACTGGGGCTCATCTTGGGGCACCGCATGGTGACCTTGTTCACTGCAGCATTGAGATCGTGGATCCTCAGATCGGTGTAGTGGTTGTTTGTGGTCTTGATGTCCTGGTGCCGACTGCCCCTCTAGGAAGCGGCATTGGTAGTCGACCTCATGGCGAACCGCTCATGATCGCGACAATATTTGTCCGCCCTCGCTGCCTGGCGACGTCAACGGGCGATCGACCACGCCGATCCTTGATGGTGGTGCTTGCTCCGGCATTCTTCAGGGCTTGCACCACGTCCGTGTTACCTTCACGAGCTGCAAGGTGCATCGCCGTCCAACCGTCGTGCCGCTGGGCGTCAAGATTCACGCCGTGTTTGATCATGTCCTCCACGATCGCGAGCTCACCCTTGTTGGCAGCGAACATGATGGCAGTTTGGCTTTGGCGATCTCGAATTTCTAGGTCGGCTCCGGCGTCAATCAAAAGAAGTGCTGCCGGCGTGTTTGATCGATGACATGCCATCAACAGCGGTGTCCGGCTGTCCTCTTGGATAACATCCGGGTCAGCTCCATTTGCAAGCAGCACGCGAACGGCTTCGGTATTCCCATCGATCGCCGCGATGTGCAGCGGCGTGTTGTAGTCACGACTGATATGGGCATTGACATCGGCGCCGCTTGAAGCTGCTGATGCAAGTTCCTGTGTGTTATTTGATGCTGCTGCCGCGAACCATGGGTTGCTCGATGCACGCACCGTGGGTCCTTTGGGGCCCTGATTGCAGCCTTGAAACGTTGGAAAGATCGCGATGAACGCAATAATCGTGATGAGTCGATATGTCATAGATCACCTCCTAGGAAGACGCTGTATCGAGACCCGGCGTTAGGCGAGGCCCGGCGCCAGGACCGACTAGACTGTAACCTAAAATCCATGGTGAATGTCTGGCGAATGCTGTGTGTGATGGAATCTGAGCCCGGGAGGCCGGTTCAAGAGCCGCACCGGAGCCCCGGCGAGTTCAATGGCACGGTGGTTGTCCCCACATTCAATCATGGGAGAGCCCTTCCAGCGGTTCTTCTGGCGCTCGACAATCAACAACTCCCAATCATTGTTGTTGATGATGGTTCAACCGATGCAACTGAAGCGTTGCTCAGAAAATGGTCTTCGGGCTGCCCGGCGAAAGTGCGCAAGATAGTCGTGAGACATGAACACAACATGGGCAAGGCGGCGGCGATCTGCACGGGATTGAAGGAAGCGCAGCGAAGGGGGTATACACATGCTGTCACGATCGACTCCGATGGGCAGCACGACGTTGCGGATTTGAGTGGTCTGATTGATCAATCATCGCGACATCCGAATGCGATTGTCATCGGCGCTCGCACACGCGGCCAGATCGGCGTTCCAGGCAGAAGTCGGATTGGGCGGCTGCTTTCAAATGGCCTGGTATGGATCGAGAGTGGCATCAAAGTCTCCGACAGCCAATCTGGCATGCGTGTGTACCCCATTGCAGCCACCTTGGCACTTGGCGCCAAGGCATCGCGATTCGGCTTTGAGACCGAGGTGCTCGTCCTGGCTGGGTGGCGAGGCACTCCGATCGTCGAACATCCGATTCTGAGCATTTACGATCTACCCGGGGGGCGATCGACTCATTTTAATCTGTGGGGCGACACGTTCGCCGCAGTGCGCATGCACGCCAGACTGTTGATTCGTGCGCTTGGACCCAATGTGGCAGGGCATGCCGGGTGGCTGACGGGCACGATCCCACGCAGACTGGGGCGTTGGTTCAGTCCGCGAGGACTTGGCAGGATGGCTCGTGGCGATGCCGTGTCCCGCAATCGCTTTGCCGCGTCGATCGGCGTCGGACTGTTCATTGCAACGCTGCCGATCTATGGTCTCAAGACTGTCGTCAGCCTGTGGCTCGCTGCACAATTGAAGCTGCATCCGCTTGCGGTAGTCGGCGTGTCGAGCCTGTCAACACCTCCCATCGGCTTCCTCTTCATTGCATACGCGATCTGTGCCGGAAGCCTAGTGCTTACTGGAGGGCTGCCCGACTTGTCCGGACTGGATGGTGCAACGACCACACAATGGTCTATGACTCAAGAGTTGGTGCTGGAGTGGGTCGTTGGCGGCGTGATTGGCGGACTGGCCCTCGGCGGAATCGCCTATGCGCTGATTCGGCTCATGCTTGTTCGATCATACAAGCGCGCTGCTTGAGGAGATGAGCGAGGCATGGCACAAATCGTTCGGGGCCTTATTCTGCAAAAGGCAGGGGATTCGCCAGCTCATTCAGCAGGTGGAATCGCGGTCGACGGGGCGCCACCGCCCAGTACCGCTGGCACCGGACGAAGAAGTGGAATGCAGAATGTCGCCATCGAAGTTTCCACGGCACATCTGGAAAGACCTCCGCAGCCAACAGCGAGATGATGGCGCGGGGTATCTGCCACGGCCCCCCACCGCTCATGAACAACTCGCGAAAGGAGTGCGTGTAATACGACTGGATGAGTCTCCAAAATGGAGCCGCGCCCCGCTTGATGTATTGGCAGTGTCGGCGGTAGGCTACCTCATGGCTGAGTGTGCCTTGAAGCATCGCAATGACATCCTTCGCCGCATGTGATGCGCTCATCATCGCAAACGTGACGCCGGTTGAAAAGATGGGGTCGAGGAAGCACGCAGCGTCCCCAATCATGAAGTATCCGTCACCTGCGTGGGGCCAGCATTGGTAACTGTAGTCGGACATCACCCAATTCTCTGGGCTTCCCACGGCGTGACGCATTCGGTGCCGAACTACCGGGCACCGCGCAATGGCCCATTGCAACATCTCCGTCGGCTTGACATCCAGCGATCCTCCCAGCGAGGGGTGGGCGATGAAGCCCACGCTTGTCTTGGTCTCGTTCAATCCGATCAGCCAGAACCACCCCTCTTCGCACATGATGATCGTAGGATGCCCCGATTCCCGGCCGGCTGGGCGTTCGACATTGTCGAAGTGCTGAAAATACGCCACACGATGCATGTGTGATTCCTTGAATCGGCGACGTATCTTCAAGTGCCGCCCCACGACGGTCCCTTGCCCAGACGCATCCAGCAGCACGCGACCTTCGACAACACCCTCCTTGGTCTCCACCTCGACGCCGTCTCTGTCAAGTCGGTTGATTCGATTGACGGAGCGTTGCTCATACACAGTGGCGCCTTCTTCGCGCGCAGTGTCGAGCATGGCCTTGTCGAGTACTGCGCGTTCGATGTTGAACACTGGTGGGCTTGGAATGAGTCCATCCTCGAACAGAAAAGTGCGTGTTTCGAAGTCGTTTCCAAATCCAAATTCCGCGCCGTATTTTGGAACGTGAGGAAGCCCCGACAGCATCTCACTCAGACCCAAATCGCGAAGCAGAAGAGTGGTTCGGGGTAGGATGGACTCGCCGATGTGAAACCGTGGATGAGCGTCCTTCTCAAGCAGGCAGACATCGAGCCCCGCTCTCGCAAGAACGATCGCAGCAGTGGATCCAGCGGGGCCACCACCGATGATGACGATATCATGATTTCGCTTCATGGTTCTCTCCTAGTTTCTATGACCCTCTCCTAATCGCGGCGTTCCGTCAATGCGAGTCAATCGATGATGTAATGCGACGGGATCCTTGTTCTATACAGACCGCTGAAGCGCCACCCGTCACGTCGGCACTGACCAGCGTACATCGATGAGTGATCGGATGACCGATCAACGTGCAAGCGAGATTAACAAGTGGTGCCACGGAGAACAGGTTGCCCGAGAACCGCTCCACAAGACACCCACCGTTGGTGGCACCCGCCTGTCGGATGCCCAGATGCTCTGCCCGCTCGAGCCATGATCCATGATTCGCCCCGAACACCGGACCCGGATTGCTCAGCCGACGAAGCACGGATGCGATGGACGCGGCTGACTCACCTCGCCCTGATGATGGATTGCACGCCCACGTGCTCTCAACCACGCTGGCATACGGTTTGATGCCACGCGCAGCAGCCGCAGCCTGTGACTCGACCACACATGCAACACTGCCGGCGACGCTTCCGTCGCTGGCAGTCGATCCAACGATGCTGGACCCATTGACGCCATTGGCTGCATAGGCGCGGTCTATATGGGGCGATGCCTCTTCCGCTGCAACCACAAGAACCGTCTCAGCGGCGCCGCTCGTCACACGCAGTGCCGCAAGCGCCAACGCATCCAGCCCCGCCGTCATGGAGCCAATGATGGTTTGACACGATCCCTTTATGCCGAGCATGGTGCTCACGTGCGCACAGGCGGCATTGGGTACACCTTCGGCAAAGAGCATGGGGTTGGCCGCCAGAGCACCTTCTTCGACGATCTTTTCATAGTAATCGTGGCAGTACTCCACCGCCCCATGCGCGGACCCGAGGATGGCGCATGCATGCTCAAGCGTCGATGTGTTCTCTATGATTTTTGCATCTCGTACGGCCATGGTGGCTGCTGCGAGTGTCAGTTTGACCGGCAAGCTCAACCGTCGGGCCCTCCGCGCATGGAGATGCTCAGCCAAAGCCCGCTCATCGATCTCACGAGACGTCGATCTCCACGCTGCGCCGTTCCGCGGCACCATAAAATCCAGAAACTCGGCTAACCCAATTGCTTCAGGCAACACGATTGAGATACCGGTGATACAGGCCGAATCGCCGCCGCAACTCGCTCCACACTTGGTCTGCAAGGTGGTCTCTGGTGCCGTCATGACGAGGCAGTCGTTGGCGCCGCCGAATCCGAGTGATGTATTGAGCGTGACACTCAGTCGACTGGCCCTGGCCTTTCCGATCGAAAGTCCCAAGTCGTCATACTCGACATCATCAGCCTTGACGCCTAGTGTGCCTGGAATGCACTGTTCTTCGATCGCCATGCACGACATGACCAATTCCACTGCGCCAGCGCCACCCAGAGTGTGGCCAAGAAAACTCTTAAACCCGATGACAGGAATACCCGGCAACTCCTCTCCAAATAAACGCGACATCGCGCAATACTCCGATGAGTCATTGTCCAATGTGCCGGTCGCATGCGCCACAATCATGTCGACTTCCTGCGGCGATAGGTCAGCGCGATTCAGTGCCGTTGAGATCGCCGCCAGCGCACCGTCGCCCTTCGGGTGAGGTTGCGTCAAGTGGTGCGAATCGGCCGACTCGCCCCATCCAGCCACTCTAGCCCTGATGCGTGCACCACGATCGCGGGCCGCCTCTGCTCGCTCAAGTACCACAAGACCATATCCCTCGGCTACTGCCATACCGTCCCGATCACGGCAGAATGGACGCACTGCATCTTGTGCAATGAGTCGAAGCGAGTTGAACCCAGCCCAAGAATACTCACTGATGGCGTCGTAACCACCGGCAATGACGACGTCCGCCTGTCTCGTTTCCAACATGGTCACACCAAGCGAGATGGCGGCCAGGCTTGACGAGCATGCTGAGCATGTTGTCATGGCACCGCCGCAGATGCCCAGCCCATCCATGGCCTGCCGGCAGATTGAACCGGCAAGAAAGGAACCGAGAACCGAGGGATCATTCGTTCTAAGATACCGGCCTCCCGACCGAATACCGTGCAGCGTTGTTCCGAGAACGACACAGCAGCGAGTTGCGGGGTACTCCTGATCTATGGAGAGTGCCGCATCGTGGAGCACCTGCTCCATGGACCACCTGAGATACCTTGCCGCGCGTGGAAGATCTGGCCTGTAGTCATCAGGAAGATCTCGGGCCTGACCTCCTGTGGCTTCTGCTGGAACCGACGATTCGATCGCGGACATTGGACCGATGCCACATCGGCCGGACCTGATGCCCCGCCAAATCGTAGCGGCATCGGTGCCAAGTGATGCGGATGCCGCCACACCGGTGATCACGATGCTATTCATCGTTTCGGCAGACATTGGATCCTTTCACATATCCCGTGTCATTATCAAACGCGAATCTCAAATTCAACCACTGAGTAGGATACTCAGCAACCATGGTTTCGATCGCCTTGGCAATAGCCACAATCGCAGGATCATTCTCCGTAGGCTTGCCCCGTCCAACTCCCGGATCAATTGCCGGAAACATCCGAGTTGCGAATCGGCCGGACGTTGTCCGCGTCACAAAAACCGGGATGATCGGGCTCCCGGTAAGTCTGGCAAGCCAGACTCCGCCGATTGGCATCCTCAGACGGCCGTGCAACAAGTCGACCGTGACTGCTGCCTGATCCAGCATAGCACGGTCGATCTGCATGACCACCACTTCCCCCCGACCGAGTGCCTGCCGCAAACCAAGCCACATCGACAGGCCCTCTTCAATGGGCGATTCAATAACGCCCAATGATTTCCGGAATGCTGTTCGCATGGACTCGAATGGGCCAGAGTTATCACGCTTGAATACAACGTGAATACGATCTTCCAAGTTGGCCAGCGCGGCCAGTCCAACCTCGAAGGACCCCATGTGTGCAGTCACCAACACCGCACCATTGCCGGATGCCCGAGTTGCTCGGTAGGCATCCTCTCCTTCAAAACGCTCGATACGAGATATGATGACCGAAGAATCTCGACGGGAGAATTGCCCGATGTCGGCTATAAAGTCATAGAAACTCCCTACAACATGCCGTGTAAAGGCCCGTTGCTCGCGCCGACTCAGGATCCGGCCGAAGATATGCGTGGCATTGGCTCGGGTTCCACACCTCACAGTGGACGAGAACAACAGGACGACTCGTACTGCTACGGGGCGGAAAGCGCGTACGAGCCACGGCATCCTTGCAACAAGGCAAAAGAAAGGGCCGAGCCATCGCGGAGTTCCGCTGACAGAGGAACCCCTGCCGGAATCTCTTGCTGTCTGAAGTCCGCGAATCGCAACCGGAATGTCCTGATCGCTCAACACCACTGACCAGTATACAGGTCCGCCCACGGACAACGATTGAATCTGCGAGAAGATGGTCTATCATGAATTTCGATATGGGCGCAACCTTCTACAAGATACTGAGAACCACAGCGAAACTCGTGCGGATTCAGACGATTCGGCAGACTTGCCTGAATGCGCATCGCGCCGATCGCGACGACGGCTTTATCTTAGCCTGTACGCACCTCAGCCATCTGGAGCCCATCGTGCTTTCCGCTGCGATTCGGCGACAAGTGCATTGGATGGCTAGGAAGGAGTTCTATGAAAATCGACTCTCTGCATTCATACTGAACGTCAGCGGTGCCATTCAGATCGATCGCTTCGGATCTCCGATGCCCGGTATACGCGCTGCGGCGAGGGTTGCAGCAGAGGGCAAATGCATTGGTATCTTTCCAGAGGGAGGCGTCGCCCAAGGCTCAAAATCAGTTCTTCGAGGTGGGCCTATCAAGAGTGGCGTCTGCACGATTGCAATACAGGCAGACGTGCCTGTTGTGCCGGCTGTGATTCTCGGAACTGACAAGTTGACCAGCGTCAAGTCATGGATCCCGTTTTCACGCACCCCTCTGTGCTTTGCGTTCGGCAACGACATCAGACCGCCTGCTCTCATCGGATCGCGCCGCACCCGACGGATCCGCATGACGAAAGTTGTTGAGCATGAGTTCCAGCAGATCTATGTGGATTTGATCACCCGGCTCGGCATCAACGACTCTCTCATCACGCAAGTGGCGTGTGACCATTCCTCAGGCCCGCTGTTGTGAGTGATATCTTCTACAAAATCACGCGCACGGTGGGCAAATTCGTGTTCTGGATGAACAGTCGACCGATCGTTCGTGGCACGAATAACGTGCCTCGTACGGGCCCTTGCCTTGTGGTGGCAACCCATCAAAGTCCATATGACGTTCCTCTGCTCATCCGCCATACACCGCGCCTGCTCGACTTCGTCAGCGCCACCGATGTCTTTCAGAATCCGATCGTCGCCACCCTATATCGATCGCTGAATGCATTTCCGCTTGATCGATCCCATGCCGATCCTGGAACCGTTCGCACCATCATCAGAAAACTCAAGGGCGGTCGGGCCGTCGCCATGTTTCCGGAGGGTGGAGTGCGGTCCGAGGCAGACTCCGTGACGACCACGCGCCGCATGAAGCCCGGCCTTGGACGCCTTGCGAACCTGGCGAATGCGCCTGTGGTGCCTTGTGTCATCATCAACTCAAGTGTGTACAGCCGCCCAACAAGGTGGATGCCGAACAAACGCACTCGATATGGCGTGATCTTTGGAACCCCGATCGCACCGACTCTGTTGGCTGGCGACATCCACTCGAATGTCATCGATGCATTCGTGTCACTCCATACCTCGCTTGTAGCCGAGATGGCCCGCCAACGCTAACACTGTTTTCGGATCGGACTGATCCAAGTTACAAGCAGCGGCATCAAGAGCAAAAGCGATCCGATCCCGGATGCCATCGCGCCAACGGCAGACACGATTCCAAGCGAGTGGATTGCAGGCGTGTGCGACAGGCAAATGGCGAGAAATGCCACTGTGGTGGTGGTGGTGGATAGAACGACTGCGTGGCTGGCAGCCCGCAGATGCCAGGTTTCATTTGTGCGACGTGGGATGCCAACGGGACTCGCCGCCAATAGGAACAATCCCGCATCCACGGCGATTCCTGCAAGCAACGGAAGCGCGACTGCGTTGATTGGATTGAGCCGCTGGCCAGTCGCCATAATAAACAACACGATCGCTGCTGCTGCGAAAACGAGTGGAAGCAATGCCATGAGAATCCGCAAAATACTCTGCAGGAACATGAACAGCCAACCGAGTACAAGCACCAGCGAGATGACTGCGGATCTCGGAAGCCCTCTTCGAGCGGCATCCTCCAATTCGAGCGTGACGGCGGCCACACCTGCAACGATGACATCGCCACCTTCTACGCTGGCGGCCGCGCGATTCAGGGTATCAACCACCTGCCTCCGCTGAGATCGATCGACAATCGGCTCGGCGAGTTGTGCAACAAGCACCGTGGTTGTGGGCAGTTCGTCATCAATCGAACCCTCTGCAGGCAAAATGCGGCTGCTGATCTTCTCATAACTCACGACATCAACCAAGGACGGAGCATGTGTAGGCGTGATCAGTTGCTTGAGCAAGTTGCCGTAATCAGCATAGGCTTTCGGAGAAAACACGCTTGCATCGACGACACTCCAGAATGCCAGCATGGTTGCCGCAGGATCGACCTCAGCAAATCGCCGGCGCGTCTGCTCGGCCCGCCTTGGATCCGGAAGCAACTGGTGCAGACCGGTGATCTGCACGATGCCAACTTCGCGGCATGATGGTGAGGTCAACGCGGCCGCAGCATCGTGCGCGGCGATCATCAACGCATGTGGCGAATCGGCCTGAACTTCGATTGGAATGAAGTCGCCCTGGCCGGAAAACCGCCGAATGATCTCCGCAGTGGTATCCATCGCGATGTTCGGCTCAGGGTGCATCACTCGAAGATCGGTTTCAAGCGGCATTGCGAAGCCGCGGATGGATGCGCCGATCAGCAACATGGCCAGCACGCCACCAGCGGCCGCAACACAGGCTATTGGGTGTCGAATCACCCAACTATCTCGATCATGAAGAGATGTCCCGATTCCATCTGGTGTGGCCGGCGACCACTTGACCACCGCGATCGCCGCTGGCATCAGAAGAAAGACGGCGCAAAGCGATCCCAAAAGCCCGAATGCGCCGAGAATTGCGAAGTCGCTCAGCATCTGGATTTCCGAAAACCAGAGCGACATGAAGCCAAGTACCGTCGTGCCACAGGTGGCGATCAAAGGACTCGCCATATGCCGCGCTGCTACGACCGATCTGGTGACCGTATCGTGTTCGGCTGCTCGACACAATTGATAGTGGGAAAGGAAGTGAATCCCATAGTCGACACCGAGCCCGGCAAGTAGGGCTGAGATCATCGCCGCCAGCGGTGATATCTCCTGCAGAAACAACGCAGCCACTCCGAGCCCAACGAGCAGTCCTGTCGCCGCGATGCCTCCGATGATCAATCCAGCGGCCCACCTTCGATAGAAGATCCGAAAAAGGGTCAGCAGCATGACGAGTGCCACCACGCAACTTACGATGGCGTCGCGTCGGATGACACGCGCGGATCCGGATGCAATCGGCACAAAACCGCCGAGTCTAACGCGAAAATCTGAATCATTCAGCTGCTCCGCCACTGTTTGCACAATGTCCACCAGCGGGCTTGCTGCCTCATACTCACTTCCCAGATGTGAAAGACCGACACGCAGCAGCACCGCGCGTTTGTCTTCGGAGTGCTCGTGCACATCATCGAATGCGGCCGTACCACCAAGGCTGCCGGACCGAGATTCACTGTCCAATGCCGTGCCTGGAATCAGCTCGAACAGGCGAAGCGGATCTTGCAGCACACGAGTGCTCAGCACGACCGCAGCCGGCCCAGCTGTGCCGACCATGGCTTCATTTCTCGAGAATTGCCGCTGCATGGCCTGTGGTTCGATTCGATGCAGGAGTTCGGTGATTACCTCATCGTTCAAGTAGAACGCACCGTTAGGTATGACGACGTCCCGTATAAACTGGCTGACAGCCGGATCTTCGCCTGATCGCACCCATTCGATCAGTGGCGCCGCCCGATCGTCTTGGAGAAGTGAGGACGTGAGCTGGGTGGAGAACGTAACCAGATCTCGGCGGCCCTGATCGCCACCGGGATGATCGGGTGGCAACTCGATGAATACAAGGAGTCCATCGCTGGCGCGAAAGTTGCGAGCGATGCGATCCATGGCGGCGGCCGACGCAGTGTCTGTACCCAGCATGGCGGTCAACGAAGCCGCGATGTGCAGTCGGCTGATCGACAGTAGCGACAGGATCAGCGCGACGAGACCACACGTCAGAAACCACCATGGCCTGGAAGCCGACTGTCCTGCGAGCCGCCCCGCCAGATTTGAAAACCACGAGTGAGACGCCTGTTCGAGCCGATCTGCCTGGCTGGACCCATTATTCATGGAAGCAACTGTGCTCGTCGAGGTGGCGTGAAAGCGGATGGAGGAATCTCGCCATTGACTTCCACCACTCCGAATCGAATGGTGATCGCGCCCGCCGAGTCAAGCAACTGCATGCGTCCGGGCCACACGTGTTCATCAGCGGCGATGTATCGACTCAGCAGAAGTTGCCGGTCGGGAGTATCAGGGCCGGTCGGCAGGATGAACCGCGTCGGTGTCAGGGTTGCTCGGTCAATCTCGCAGTCGATGTCCCGAAGCCCAAACGCGTGCCCGCGTACGACCAAACTGGATTCATCGCCACCAACAGGCACCGCGGTCTGGAAGTAGGCGGAACCAAGAAGATCCAAAGACTCCCCTATCCGCTTGACGGAAAGTGTTCTACTGTCGAATCGATTGGCCGTCCGGTCACGGCGTGACTCAAACAACCAGGCGCCGTCCTCTCTCAGGGTGAGATCAAAGACCGCCTGTCCCAGTTTCCAGGTCCGGATTCGCAAGCGATGAGGCAACTTGGCGATCAGAACGCCGTCAAGACTCACGCGGGCGCCATGTTCATCGGCCAGCAGAAGCGTGCAGTCCGCCGACACTCGAGTCAGTGTGGCCTGCCGGCGCCTGATGGCCTGTACGGCTTCGCTGTCGCTCATGGCGGGATAGACGGGGATGGGGGTTGCGCAACCGCTGAGGATCGTGATGAGCAGCACCGAAGCCATGGCTAGGCACTTCATGCGTTCAGCTCCAGTTGCTCATGATTTGATCCCGCAGGATCTTTCCAGTTGATGATTTCGGAAGAGAGTCAACAATATTCACGATTCTGGGAACCTTGGTGGCCGAGAGTCGATCCTTCAGGAAGGCACGAAGTTGGTCCGAGGTCACGGAGCTCGCGTCGTCGCGAAGCACGACGACTGCCCGCAATCGACAAATCGTCGGTGACTGAACGAGCGGAATAACGATGGCTTCGGCGATTGCAGGATGCGTTGCAAGCACTCCTTCGACTTCGAGCGGGTTGACCTTGTAACCGCCCACGTCCACCATCAGTTTCAAGCGTCCGGTGATCCAGAAGCGGCCAGCATCGTCTTCTCGGGCAAGGTCACCGGTCAGCAGATGCCCGTTCACGATGTCCGGAGTCCCGTTGAGGCAGCCAGTGAGCATCGAGGGTGCTCGCACAAGAAGTTGGCCTTCCTTGCCTCTGGCGATCTTTCGACTCGGTTCATCGACGTCCATGAGAGACATCTCGACACCCGGCAAGGGCCGCCCGATTGACCCGGGTGAAAATATATCGCTTCCGGGCACCGACATGGCAACCGTGCCGAATTCAGTGGCGCCATACAGTTGGCCGATCTCGACACTCCAAGTCTCGTAAAAACGTCGGCGAACCGATTCCAGCAATGGCGAGCCGGCACTGAGCGCAATGCGCAAGGCGGAGGTCCGCGGAGAGGATTGCCGTCCGAGTGACTCGTAGATGAACGGGGTACCGAGCAGGATGGTCGCAACTGATTCTATTTCACGAGCGACTCGCTCCGGATCATACTGGTTCATGACACAGAGCGTTGCTCCGCTTGTCATTGCCGCGACCAATACGTCCACACCATACGAGTGGCTCAGCGGCGTTGGAAAGACGATGCGATCATCTGTGCAGAGATTCATTCCAATCGTCACGTTGTCGGCAACTGCATCTAATGCGCCGCTCTCGCGAAGCACGAGCTTTGGAAGGCCTGACGTGCCGGATGACTCTAGAATGACCGCGCCGGCTGCGTCGGTGGGGAACTCTCCAGTTGCGAGTCTTGAACCGTCCTCCTCCGGCAGCAGTGACGCCAAGTGACTCAGCACATCTGCAGACCTGATACCGGTCGCCACGACTGCCGCCCTAGGATCCACGCGGGCGATGGCCGCGATGGCTTCCGGCGGAGCGACTTGGGCATGCATGGGCAATACACGAACTCCAGCTGCGATGGCACCACAGAACCACCCAACCGATTCAATGCCGGAAGGCAGCACAGTAATGACGACCTGCCCAACCTTCAGTTGCTGGCGCAGCGTCGAGGCCCGCCTCGCCGTCAGTGTCATCAACTCTGCCCAAGTACAGGTACGGCCGCCATCAAGCAACTCGACAACAGCTGGCGCATCTGGCCTCACGGCCGCATGCATCAGGAGTGACCGTATCAACGAGGATGGGTGTGTTGCACTAGGCCGTGAACTTTGGTGAGGCATCGCGTGCTCGCATCGGGCCTCGATCTTCATGATCGTTGGGGCACGATTGTCATTTCGATTTCGACGAGCAGCTCGGGCCGGCACAGCCAGGCAGGGACGAATTCAACTGCGGCAGCCGCTGGCAACCGCTGCCGCACAACTTCCATAAGCCAGACTTGATCCGATGCACACGTATGGTAGATCCTGGCGGACTCGACGCCTTCCAACGAGAAGCCGTACGTGTTCGATGAACTGCGTGCAAGATGGACGAGGTTGCGAAAGGTTTCTTCTATCTGAAGTTCAATCGATCCTCGATGCATGGAGTCTTCCCTGAGAATGCTGGCCGTGCCGGAGACCAGAAGACGCGGACCATCCAGGAATTCAACCAGCACCGCACGAGCAAAGCAGGGCGGTCGGACACCATGATCTTTCGAATACCGGAAGGCTGGCACCTGCCGCGGATTTTCGAATCGCAACCCTGCTGTGCTCGTTCCGATCGCCGTCATGACGAGTGCGTTGTGGTCATGCCCGACGGCAGATGCTGCAGGCAACACCGTCGAAAATGATCGAGGACTCCCGAACCATCGGCAGAATCCCGTGAAGCGGCCTTTGTTGAACAGTTCATAACGGATCCCCCACTCTTCCACATCGTCATGAATCCCAGGAAGGAAACTCCACATGCGAGCTACGTTGGGGTGACTACTTTCGGACAACTCGGAAAGTACCGTCCATGCGAGCGCGGCGACACTGTCATGATATCCGTCCGATGTGAGATCGAGTGTCCCGGCAAGAGATGCGGTCACAAGGCTCGCTTCTTCTCCCGAGCGGACTTCGATGGTGGCAACTCCCTCTTCTGCGAGCCGTACTTCGCGGCGGTGCCCCATGCTTGGAGCCATATTGCAAGCCCATTCGGGAATCGTGATCCCAAGCGGTGACAGAAGTTGTGTCTTTTCTGATTTGAGCATCGCGGCTCCTATCGTCTATCACGTTGTGGCGATTGGTCTTTGATATCACTCAGCGGCTGGACGCGTCTGACGCCCTCAGGAACATCAAGCACCAAGCGATCTTCCACGAGCCCAGTATTCAACTGTGTGTTGGAGAATACGATCTCGGTCCTGTCACCGTCCGGACCAGTCATGACAACTATCGTCGCAATCGCTCGCGATCCGTCTATCAGCATCTGGACTGCGGTCACGTAATTGCGGAGGTCTTCGGCTCGGGGGACAAGTTCGATGGCCAAGTATCGATCACCATCGCATGTTGGATCCATGTCCAATGGATTCAGCCGGGAGATGTCAAACCGCTTGCTCAAGATGCTCAGCCTAGGCATGGGAACGCCCGCCAGATCCATGAATCCTCGGTCGACAGGATAGACCTCGATCAGGTGGTCCTCTGGGTAGTACAACTCCACCGCGGTCCTCCCAACCAACATGGAAGATGGGCTTGGACTCGTGGTATCCCATCGCATACGATCACCCGCGGCCATCACCGTGCCGTTGGACACGAGCGGCCGCTGCAGGAGTGGCGTGTAGCGTTTTTGCTCGAAGTCTGCGCGGAGATCAACGATCTCCGCCACTCGTGCATCGATGGCCGCAAGCCGTCTGTGAAATACGACGTTGTCGGATGGGGCTATCGCGGACGGACCCGCGCCTCCGCCTCCTGTTAAGTGCTGGGAGCCCACTGCCAATGTTCCGCCGATGGAGGTCAACGCTAGGACAACCCGCATGGGATGCAACCGCCTCACTCGGGACCTGTCTTGCTGGCAGCCGTGTCCTGATGTGCCAATACCACCGTGCCCTTGGCCGCTACGGCACCTTGCACCACTGCCTGTACCTCGAAGAGACACAGCCCGGCAATGCGGCGAGTCAATCGCGACTTCAGGTGGATTGAAGCAGGTGGCCGGACAGTCTGAAGAAACTTAACATTGATCTGGGCAAGTTGCGGCGGTGGAGTGCCGGCAACGTCATCGTCGGTGAAAGCAACCATGCCAGAGAGTTGAGCTAGTGACTCGGTCAGCAGCACACCGGGCACAAGTGGATTTCCGGGGAAGTGTCCCTCGAAGAAATCCTCGTCACCGGTGACGTCCCACCGAGCCAAACCACGATCGCCCAATTCAAGAGACTCCACACTTGAGAGGAAGCAAAACGGATGCCTGTGCGGGAGTGCCCCCAAATTTGGCATTATCACGACCCTCCGTGTTCCTTCGCGAGCGAGGTGCTGCAGAGAGCCTCCATGAAAGAACTAAGTGATGCAACGGTCATCAAATCGGTTCGCTCCATCTCACCATCTGTGATATCCACGTCGAACGCTCGCTCAAGTTCTGTGACGATCAACAGCACATCCAGCGAATCGATGTCGAATTCCCCTTCCATCAATGGCATGTCGTCTGGGATGGCGGCTTCGGCATCGAGTTGAAGACAGATTCGAATAACCGTCTTCACGCGAGTCATTGCCTCTGTGCTCGGCAACTTGATCCCTTTCCGCTTGCAGTCAGCACAAATCCCTGACAGGTTCCCACACAATACCCGGCATTCTCTGCTATAGCCAGCCCCAAACGCCAGCCATTTTCTTTCTCCAACTGACGCCCCCGAGCACGCGATTCTCCCGATGGTACCATGGATTACCAGTCAGTCCAAGGAGCGATCAAATCGAAAAGGATGGCAACGGACAACCTGTATCCAACACACAAGATGTCGTATTGGCACCCCATCCGGTAATTGCAAACGCCTACGAAGGTCCCGAGAACAAACGACACTTTGTTGACTCAATCTTCAATGCGACGGCCGGAGACTACGATCGCGTCGAGCGATTTCTTTCATTCGGAACCGGCCGGAAGTATCGTGTGCGAGCACTCGCGCGGGCTGGCCTGAAGTCGGGGATGCGAGTCATCGATGTCGGGGTCGGGACGGGGCTCGTGGCCAGTGGCGCCAAGTCGATCGTCGGTGATGCAAGCCTCGTGATCGGAGTCGATCCAAGTAGCGAGATGAGGCGTCACGCTCATGCGCAATTGGGCATTCAAGTGTGTTCCGGCACTGCCGAATCGATTCCATTTGAGGATGCATCGTTTGACTTCCTGTCGATGGGCTACGCCCTGCGGCACATTACCGACCTTAATGCCGCGTTCCGCGAATTTTACCGCGTGCTCAGGCCGAGCGAAAACCATCGTGGTGGCCACCTATGCATTCTCGAGATGACCCGCCCACGAACGCGCATCGGACGGTTTCTGCTTCGCAGTCACTTTGGTCTCTGCTTGCAGGCAATTCGGGTATCCCATTCCGTGGAACCTCGCACTCCTGAATTGTGGCGGTACTACTGGGAAACCATCGACGCCTGCATATCGCCGGCGCAGGTCATGCAGGCTCTGTCCATCGCGGGCTTTGTCGACGTCAAGCGACACATCGTCGGCGGTATCTTCTCAGAGTACACGGCTAGGCGGCGATAAAGTCCAACACAACTTCCTCGTTCACCGCATTGAGGTACTTCACATGCTCAAGATCATCACACTGCTGTTTGCGGCAACTGTCAACATCGGCTGTTCAGCGTCCTACAAATATGTTGCTTCGAACGTCGTCGGAGGTCATTTGACTACGTCGACCGGTGTACTCATTTCGACTCCGGAGGATGCTCGGTTTGAGAACGCCACATATAATAACTCTGGCGCCATGACTGCAAATGCCGTCCAATCGGCGTTTGCGAGGCATGCCGACAGGGTCGATACAGTCAGCGACTGCCACGGAATCAACTGTCTCGATGACATTGACTTGGTGGAATTTGGCTACTACGTCAAGCCCGAAATTCTTCACTGGGAGGATCGTGCCACTGAGTGGTCTGGCAAGTCCGATCGCCTTGAGATTCACCTTACTGTGTACGACACGTCGACCAGACAGAAGTTGGCAAGCGGTTCCTACTCCGGAAAGAGCAAGTGGGCGACGATGGGGGGCGACCATCCCCAAGATTTGCTTGCCAAGCCCACTGACCACTTTGTGAGCATGCTCTACGGTGGCAGCGATGATTAAGCCGGCGTTGCATTGTGTATTGTTCGGCACTCGCTGAGCACCTCCGCAATGATGAAGCCCAGGACGTTTCACCCCGGGAACATGCGAGCCCCTCTCGTATGGTGGCCGCGAACGCACATCACCCCCCGTCCCCCTGCCTGATTCACTTGCCATCCACCAGCTGAACGATTGCATCTTTGACCC
>CAZGFN010000049.1:0-17626 GCA_964524945.1 uncultured Isosphaeraceae bacterium | reverse complement strand
GGCCGTCGGTCGGGTGGGCTGCTGCTCACCTGACCGGTTGTCCCAACTGTAGCAGAGCTTCAGGCTGTGTCCAGAATCAAAGCAAATCTATCGTGCGGGGGGGCCTTCAACGGGCCTGGCCGCTCACAGACTGCCCGCGCGATGATCCGAGCGATTCGGTACGCCACCGACCCAGATGCGATCGGCATTGACGATGAACAAGCCATCGTCGTTGCGGTCGCTGACGGTGCCATCGACTACGACGTACTTTAGGGACGCGAGACCACCCGCGCCTTCCGCGGTGCGTGCAAACGGTCGCCCTTGGGTATCGAGCACCTGAATCGTAGCCAGTCCGTTTTTAAGCGTCTTGGACTCCTCGCAGCAGTAATCCCACGGCTTCGGGCAGTGATCCTCTTCGCCCATCAATTCGCATGACAGCAGCGCCGGATCGGCGACGATGAAGATCGATGCGGAGTCGATAAAGGGCTGTCCCTTCCCACCGACGCGGGCGAGGAAGACAACGTGGTCACCCTTCTTTGCGGAC
Organism: uncultured Isosphaeraceae bacterium; assembly: GCA_964524945.1. Lineage (GTDB taxonomy): Bacteria > Planctomycetota > Phycisphaerae > Phycisphaerales > SM1A02 > UBA12567. The sequence continues at coordinate 17,103 of CAZGFN010000049.1, read as the reverse complement.
GCCTTGACGCTTGCAAGATCTGGTGCGTCGGCCGGTCGCTCTCCGGCGAAGAGGGCAGCGGGAATGACCGCAGCTTGCGTCGTCGGAGTCGCTTTGGACGGTGAGGGCGCGCTGTCGCTGCAACTGGCAAGCGACACGATAGCCAAGGTGACGATGATTCTGATCAACATGTGAATACTCCTTAAGAAAAAGATGAGAGATAACTCAGGTGCCGGCGCGAAGCGCCTCGGGAATGGGACGACGCAGACACCGCCACGCCGGAATGGCGGCGCCCAGAATGCCCAGCAGCAGGCCGGACAACAATCCAAGCATCAGGACGCTCGCATCGATTGAGATGCCAAAGACGCCCATGGAAAACCGAATGACCAATCGATCGAGCACCAGTAGTCCGATGCCACACGCCAGCAGCGCGCCAATCGACGAGGCGAGCACAGATTCCTGCACGAGCGACCACAAAATGGCACCGCGTGAATAGCCCAGTGTTTGAAGTGACCCAATCTCGCGCACGCGGCTGGCAAACGCCGCGTACATTGTGTTGAGACCGCCCGCCACGCCGCCGATGGCGATCAGCAGGGCCGTTACCATCACCAGCAATCGCACGGGGCGATAGAAGGCGCTCAACTGCGCGTAGTAGGCCGGTTCGCCCATTGCCGCAAGTTCCAAGTCGAGGCGAGAGGCGGCGAAAACTTCCAGATCTTTCAGCTGCGCTTCATCCATGCGAAGGACGACGCACGACAAAGAGTCGCGTTGGGCTGTGACTTGCAAATCTGTTAGGGCCGTCCATAACTCGCCTTCAATGACTCCACCGTCGGCGACCATCAGGCCGACGACTTCATAGGGTTCGTCATCAAGCAGAAAGATCTCGCCGAGAATCGTTTCGGGCGGTTCAAAACCAAGTGAGCGTGCGGCGAGGTGTCCGGCGATGAGTTCCGATTGGCCCGCCTCGGGCGCGCGGCCTGCGATGACGCGGGTCGTGTCGTGCACAAGCCAGGCCTGCTCCTGAATACCTCGGATCACGGCAAGGCGGCCTTGCGGGTCGGATTCCGTGACGATGGGCAAGGCTAGGTGAATTTCGGGCGACACGGCATCAACACCCGCGCGGGACCGAAGACCCGGGACACTTGCAGCAACGATGCTGGCAGTTCGCATGGGAATCTCGCTGCGTTCAATGCTCTCTTCACTGCCACTTCCAATGAGCAGCACGCCATCGGGAGATCCGCTGACGGTCATGGCTTCACGCATACCAACGACAAATCCTGCAGCAGCGAGCACAAGTAGCACAACCAGACATGCGCCGCCGACACTGAGGAGCAATCGAAGAGGCGAACGCCCAAGATTTCGCGCCGCGTATTCAAATGGAAGTTGTCTCATCGTCGCGGCTCCCTTAGACGGCCCTGAAACAACTGGCGATATCACGTCGCGCCAGACGAACGGCCGGCACGACGCCAGCAAGCAGACCCAGCGCCAGCGCCGCGGTGATGCCAATCAATGGAGCGGTCCATCCGCCGCCTACTTCTATATTGAGCCCTTCCATTGTCAAGCTAAAGTGCCCGAGCCGCACGGTGCCAAAGGCAGCCGCCGCGCCGATGAGGCCGCCGGCGAGACCGAGGATCGCGCCCTCGAGCACTACCATCCAGCCGATAAGCCTGCCGGTGAAACCGATCGTCTGCAGCACGGCGTGATCGCGGACGCGGTCGCGCATCGCCAGCACGATGGCATTTCCAATGAGCGCAAAGACTGCCGCGAGCGCGCCCCAAGCAAGCAGGCCTGCAAAATCGACCAGTTCGACGATGTCACGCGCGGCTCGACCGACGAAGGCGCGTTCGGGCCTAGTGGCTGTGGGGTATTCGTCGTGGCGGAATAGTTCGTCGATGTCCGCGGCGATAGTTTCGAGTTGGCCCGGATCGTTAACATTGACGTTGAACTGCGTCACTAGGCCACCGGTGCCGCCACGGCGTGCGGCTTCCTGTAGAAAGGGCAGGTGTACCCAGGCGATGTTGCGATCCTGAGGGTGATTGGTCTTGAGAATCCCCGCCACGTAGACCGTGATGCCCGCGGCGCTGAATCGATCACCCACACTGATGCCGCGCCGCGCAGCGAGCGCCTCGCCGACCACCGCCGCATCACCGCGTGCTTTCCAATCGGCCATACTTCCGCCTTCGATCGTCCCGCCGGCCGCCAGCGCGGTGTTGAGATCGTCTCGAGGGACGCCCCGGAAGGTGACGATGTCCAGCGATGCGCGGCAATTCGAAACGTGAATCTGCATGGGAACGACCGATGACACGCCCGGGAGGCGTTCGATTCGGTCGCCGTAGAACTCTGGCAGCTTGCTTGAGAATGGGCAGAAGCGATTTTCACGATAGACCACCAGCGTCGTGTCGCCTGCTTGCACCTGCGTGGCAGTGCGCACACCCTCGCGCATCGCTTCAACAGAGACGAAGAGAAACATCGCCACGGCGATACCTGCGATGGTCAATCCGCTGCGGATGGGACTCCGTACGATCTGCTTGAGGACGGTCGGAATGGTGTGCAGTAAGTGTGTCATGGCGTTGCAACGTGCGACTGCTCAACAAGTTGCCCTTTCTCAAGATGCAGCAGTGTGTCGGCCCACTGGGTTGTCTGTGGGTCGTGCGTCACCATGACGATGGTGCGAGTGTGCTCGCTGTTAAGTCGAGCCAAGAGTTCCATGACCGCCGTTGCCGATTCGCGGTCGAGATCGCCGGTGGGCTCATCGGCCAGCAGAATGGTTGGTTCGGTGACGATGGCTCGCGCAATGGCGACGCGTTGTTCCTGCCCGCCACTGAGTTGTCGCGGGTAGTGCTTGTGCCGATCGGCGATGCCGACGGACTCAAGTGCTGCCGAGACGCGGGCATGACGTTCGCGACGTGGCAGTGATTGCAAGAGCAAGGGCAACTCAACGTTTTCATAGGCCGTCAAGACTGGAATGAGGTTGTACAACTGAAAGATGTACCCGACGTGCATGCTTCGCCATCGTGCCAAGGCGCCCCGGGAAAGCGTGTGGACCGGTTCGTCGTCGATCATCAGGGTGCCGGCCGTAGGTCGATCGATGCCCGCGAGCAGGTTGAGCAGCGTCGTCTTGCCCGAACCCGATGGGCCCATGAGCGCGACGAAACCGCCTCGATTGATGTCCAGATCGAGGTCTTGCAGCGGCGTGATCTCTTCGTTCCCACGTCGATAGGTGCGTGTCAGGTGTCGACATTCGATGAGTGCCATGTCAGTTGCCCTCCGTGGCCGTTGCGTGGACCGCTTGGCCGTCGAGTTGGGGTGTTGGCGCCGTCAGGACGCGGTCGCCTGGTGAGAGGCCGTCGATGACCTCGTGCCATCCGTCGATCACAATGTCGCCTAGGCTGACCGACTGCCGCGCCGCGCGGCCGCGGCCGCGATTCCAGTCTTCGATGACCAGCACACTTCCATCTGCCATGAGTGCTGATGATGGAATGAACACCCGTGAGACGCTTCGCATCGTTTTGGCCCCTTGGATAGCTTGCGGCTGGAGTATGCGAACCCTCGCCAACATGTCGGGCTTGAGCAGTTCGGAGGGGTCGTCGATGTGGACTTTGACTTCCACGGTGTTCTTCTGAATATCGGCGCGGTGTACAAAGCGAGTTACCGATCCGGAGAAGATGTGGTCGGGTAGTACATCAACGATGATTTCGGCAGGATGTCCGACGCCCACCGATGAGGCGTCCGTCAGAGGCACGTCGGCCCGCACCTGCATGTGGGCCGGGTCGTACAAGTGCACGATGTGCGATGAGTGTTCGCCATTTCCGAATCGAATGACCGAACCGGGGGACGTCAGGCGTTCGATGACGATGCCATCGATGGGGGAGGAGATGGTGGTACGTGCGAGCGCAAGTTCCGCTTGGGCAAGCGTCGCGCGGGCGACTGCAATCCCGGCCTTGGCCGAGCGTACCTGTGACTCGAGCAGTTGACGCCTTGCTTCGAGTTGGGCAATATCGGCATCGGCCGATTCAATGCCGATGCCCAGTCGGGTCACCGGACCTTGCGCGAAGGCGCCATCATCAAGAAGTGCTTGTTTGCGGGTGTGTTCGTCCACGAGCGATCGTCGAGCGGCCTGCGCGGCGGCCACTTCAGGATCGATCATCGCCAGTGTGGCTGTGGCATTCGCGGCTTGTTGTAGAGCCACTTCGAGCGAGGCTGTGGCAGCCTGCACGCCGATCTTCGCATCGTCTGCTACCAGACGTGCGACTGGTTGGCCTGCCGAAACATGATCACCTTCTAGGACGAGCATGTCTTCGACCACACCTTCGGTGAGCGCGCCGGCGTAGACACTGAATGGATCGGCTTCGACCCAGCCAGGTGCCTGAATGACGCGACCCGTGGTCGATTCGCTGGGTAGGGGCGCATCTGTTTGGACGGTTCGAATAACCACTGCGATGGCATCAACCTCAGTGGCAGGCACGAGGGCCGACCAACTGACGATGAGCAGCACAGCAGCCGCAACCGATACAACCAGAAGCGGAAGCCCGATTCGAATCCACCAGTGGCGGGCGGGCATGGGAATGGTCGTATTCATGAGGCGTCCCCTTGTTCATCAAGCGTTGCCCAAGTTGAGGGGGGGAGCGTTTCGAAGGTGCCTCCGACGGCGGTGCGCAGATCGATGAGCGCCTTGACGACGTCGAGTTGTTGCGCTACTAGCGTGCGCTCAGCAGCGATGTGTTGCTGCTGGGCCATTAGAAGCGTGGTGAGCGGAATCACACCTTGGTCGTAGGCGGCCTGACTTCGGGCAAGGGCGCTGCTAGCGGCCGGAACGAGTGAGTCGCGGCTCAGGGCGGCTTGCTGGTCGGACAGATTCCAACCGACGATAGCGTCGCGGACCTGCAGGACAACCAGATTGGCCGTGTCGAGCCACTCCATACGGGCATGGTGGAGCGTGGCGGCGGCTTGCGCAATGGCGGGGTCACCATTGTCGAGAATGGGAATGGTGATCTGTGCGCCAGGCGCGATGGCTTTGCGGTCTCCGAAGTTTCGCTGCCATCGCAGGGTGAAATTGACCTCGGGCAGACGCTTGGTTTCGGCCAGATCGAGGTTGGCGATCTGCGCGCGAATGCCTGCTTCCTTGACGGCCAGTTCCAGCCGCTGACGCGCGGCGATTTCGAGAAGTGCCTCAGGCGTGGAGTCGATTGGACGTGAGGCCGTCATCGCACCGCTTGCGGTCCAACTTGTGTCATGCCCTGGCCATCCAAGTTGATTGAGCAGCGCGAGTTTGGCTTTGGTGAGTCGCTTACGCGTCGCGATGACGTTGAGGCGAGCCTGGTCGACATCGACCTGCGCGCGGTCGATGTCCAACTCGGCCGCTTCACCAACCTCGTGTCGACGCGTGATGAGTCGGTGAGTCTCTTGTGTGATTGATTGGTTTTGTGTGTCGTAGTCCAGAAACGACTGGATGCAGAGGACATCGGCGTGTCCCAGTTCGACCGCCGCGGCGAGTTGAACGGTGTCACTGACGGTCGACAGCACCGCCTGTCGGAGTTGAGCTTCTGCTTGGGCGATGTGATGGGGGCGACGCCACAGCCAGGTGAGTGCTTGAATGCCCTGCACCAAGGCGGGCGCACCGGTCATCCCATCGATTGCCAGACCGATTCCAAAGGCGACGCTTGGATTCGGCAGAACCGTGGCTTGTGCGACGTCGGCGCGGTACTGGGCGATGTGAGCCAGTGACATGCGAAGTTTCGGGTTATTGGCAATGGCTACGGCGATGGCGGCCTCTCGGGTTAGGGGCGCGGTGCCGTCCCAGGCTGAACTAGGGACGTCGACGTCGTGCTGCCACGAAGTGGTTGCCGGGCTTCCGGTGTGGGACGTGGCAAGACGCGCTGCGGCGTTGATGTCACTGGTGGGGTCAGTGCTGGCGCAACTTGCCAGAATCAGGGCGGCTAGGGGGCCTGGCAACCGTCGCAAATGCGAGGGGGTGAAAATGGAATGCATGAAAGTGGGTCCAAATGAAAACGGGACAACGCGATATCACTGCCGGTGGGCGGCAGTGGACGAGTGGTGCGTTGTGTGATTCAGACCTGCAGGATGGTGACCCGTCGCAGCGGAGGCGACAGGGAGTGCCAGGTGCCAGGCGGCGGTCCTGTATCGGGCGGGGCCAGTGCAGCGAGGTGATCCTCGATGGCCAAGAGGGATGGCGCGATGTGCAGATCCAGCAGCAGGGTGCCGGTGAGATCAACCGGCGGAGTCCATGTTTCAACACCTGGAGTCATTTTGATGCAGCACAGGCTGCACTGCTTGCAGTCATCCTCCTCCGAGGCTGGTGTGTCAGTTGTCGTACTGGAACAGGACACGGCGGTGGCCTTGGAACAGCACGAGGTAGGCGACGTGTTGTCGCCAGCAGGCACCATCGACTTCATGACGCAGCAGCACAGCGGCATCACTGCTGCAAGTAGCAGCAGAATGCATCGGGCGGCCAGACCTCGTCGGATGGAATGCATGACCCTTGAGAGTACATCTGCATGCCATCGATTACAAGGGGCGATTTGACGGTGGAGGTAAAGAGCAGGTGCGCTTCATTCCAAGGGCCACATTATGGGATGAATATGTGGATTAAGCTCCATCAATGGCGATCGATGGAGCTTGCAGATGTGGGCACGTACCTACACGCTGTGACGCGGCGCTAACAAATATGACGAATCTGTTCTTTCTTGAGGACCACACCACTCGGTCGCCGAGCCCATTCCTGCCACGCAACACCAGGCACTGACTTGACCGAGGTGGAAGCACGGATGGCCGTTGAACATGAAACCGGCAATCACACCAGTGACGCAAGCCGTCCCTCGAATGGTGTTTCATCAGCGGAACGACTCAGCACCGACTCTTGGTATGACTCAATGAAGGCGGCGGCCAGTTCGCTTCGTGCCTCAACTCAAAGTGGGGCATGCATCCTTATCTGGGTAGCAACTCGCATCGCTCTAGCACTCTAGTTTTAGTTTTGCAGGGCCTGAATGGTAGCGGTTCCGGGGCGACAACTGCTATCGTGCCGCGGCGAACAATACGCTTAACTATCTTTATCTTTGTGGAGATTCAATCATGTTTGAGGAGATTCAATCATGCGATATAGATTCTTGGTACGTGGACTGGTCGTTGGCACGATTGGAGCCACGGCGTTGGCCTCTTCGATGAGTGTGAATCAGGATCGTCCCAGTACCCCAGATGCGGCGCTCAAGGAATTGATGGCGGGCAACAATCGATATCTCCAAGGCCAGATGCAGTCGCACAATCTTCCCGCTGCTCGGACTGGGTTGGCTGCGGGACAGGCACCCATCGCCGGAGTAATTCGGTGTGCGGATTCTCGGGTGGCGCCTGAGATCGTGTTTGATCAGCCTCTTGGCGACCTTTTTGTCTGTGGTGTAGCGGGGAACATCCCCACGATGGAGATCATTGCAAGTTTGGAGTACACGGTTGCGGTACTTGGCTCAAAGCTCATTGTGGTCATGGGACACTCATCCTGTGGTGCCGTTGACGCAGCGCTGACGCATCGCAATGACAGCTCCGCCTTGCCAGGTAGCCTGCCAGAACTGATCGACCAGATTATCGTTCCGTGTGCAATCGACATCGATCCCACTGCACCAGGTGCGCTTGACACGGCGATCGCATGCAATGCACGTCAAGGCGTTAGTGGATTGCTTCGGCGTTCGCAGGTGTTGTTCGATGCAGTCAAGAAGGGCGATTTAAAAATCGTAGCGGGCGTGCAAGATCTCAAGAGTGGCCGATTTACGCTGCTCGACGCTGGCAACTAGTCTGCCTTTACCCTTCGCAGATGCCCCAGTTCATCAACTGCAACAGCAGGTCGGGGACATTGACGGCGCCATCGCCGTTGATGTCCCCGCTCTCGTTGTCGCTGCCCCAGTATCCAAGCAGCTGTTCGAGATCTAGCACGGAAACCGCTCCATCGGTGTTCAAGTCGCCCTGACAGGTGGGTGGGGGGGAACTCTCGTTGGAGATGGTTGCCATCGCTGAAGATTGCCAAGCCGCACCGCCGTCAGTCTTTCCTTGGAACAACCCCTCAAAAGCGAGTTCTTCGTCTAGGCCAAAGATCGTCAATCGAGCAACTCGGACACCATTACGGAGTTGTCCAGTGGAGTCGTCTGTGAAGTCCTCGGTTTCACCTTGTGGCTCGTCCGAGGTGATGAACCATGTGCCATTGTCCGCCGTGACATCCCCGCCGGCTTCAAAGGCTGAGTAGTCGATGTTGACAGCGATCAGGGCATCGGTTCCAGTCCCTCCACAGGTACTGTCGGCGCAGCCGATCATGAATCGGCTGTCCCACTCGAGATCAGGCAGCAGGGTGTAGAAGGCGGCATTGACATGACTGGAGAGATTGCCGCCGCTTGCATGCTGGTAGAACGTCCCGGTCGTCGACACCGATAGCGTCTGGTTGCTTGTGCCGGCAACGGCGTCGAGCCGCCAGTCCGTCGGGATTTCTACATAGATGTCGACCGTCCAATGAGGCTCGGGCTCGGAAGTGAGATTGTCGCCGAGGTAGTGCCACCTGATCGCCGCATCATCGGACGAACACGGCAACCCATCGCAGGTCGTTCCATGGCCGAGGAAAGAACCTCCCAGCTCGTTGCACATAGTCAGTGTCAATTCACTGCAACTGATTGAGATGCAGCATCCTCCGAACGGAACCGTTACGCATGGTTCGTCCTCGCAGTCGGTACCGGTCCCCTCATATGTGCCTCCGGTGAGTTGGCAGTCTGCTTCGGTCAGGACAGTGCACGCTTCGCCATGGCAACACGCACCCGATGCACCGCACACGTCAAGCACGGCATTGCCTTCAACGTCCCACAAGTCTGCTTCAGGGTCGGAGTCTTCGACTTGGTTGGGGAGGTTTCCACACACGGTGGAATCTACGAGCGCCGGTGAAGCGCTGGAGGCTGACCACATGCCACCACCAGTACTCGCTTCGTTATTGGAGATGGTGCAGTTCGTTACGTCGATGCCGCTATCGGGACCCACGTATAACCCGCCGCCATCACCCGATGTTTGATTCAAGGTGATGGTGCAGTTGTCGATGACGGCTCCCATGCTTTGGCACCACACACCACCACCACCAAGGGTTCCTGCTTGGTTTCCTGAAATGATGCAACCTGACAGTATCGGAGAGGAAGTTCCGATGATCGCTATGCCCCCACCCTTGCCAAGAGCGTAGGTGGTGTTGTTGTTCGAGATCGTGCAATTGGTGATGGCTGGGCTGCTTGAGTAGCAGATGATGCCCGCACCTTGACTCCACGTGGTATTGCGATCGATGATGCAGTTCTGAATCGTCGGATTGCTGTCGTTGAGTACCGCGACCCCGCCGCCAAAGATGAAGTCATATCCGTTGGTGATGGTAAATCCGTCGATGACGGTAGACGATGTCTCGTTGCTGTCGAAGTGCAGGCCGATCCGCTCGCCCTTTCCGTCGATGATCGTTTCTAGCGATGCGCCAGACGATCGAATAAGGATGGCCTTGCCCAGAGTATCCACAACGGCCGATCCATCGCTGGTGTACGTGCCCGGAGACACGACGATTTCGTCACCATCGCTGGCGGCATCGATCGCGTCCTGAATCGTCGGATAGTCGGCGCCGCCACCGACATCAACGGTGATCGTTGCGGCTGACACCACTGAAGACATCAGCATGATTGGGTACAGCACCATGTAGGACCGATGTGTCACGAATCTGGCTCCAGAGTATCCCTGAGTGGGCAATCTTCCTCGAAAGAAACGCCCGACGGTACAGAGTACTCGCATTGAGCCCCTAGTCATCTAATTCTTCTGTGTCTTGGGGCTATGGAAGTTGTTTTCACCACACGCGACCGTCATTGTCGGACTTCTCGACCACGCCCCAAAATAGTGGGTCATGGCTTTGACGCGGTCTGGGTGCTCCTTGGCGAGGTTTTTGGTCTCACCAGGGTCTTTGGCGAGGTTGTACAACTGCATGTCTGGCAGATCCACATCGCCAAGTGCTGCTGGGTCGACGTATGAAAGGAAGAAGCACAGGTCCCGGTGTGCATACTTGCGTCCGGACTGTCGAACACGGGCCTCGGGCTGCGTTGCTGAAGTCAGGCTCAAACATGAGAGTCCAGTTGGTTTAGGGGATTCCGGCGCCGCCGTCGATGCAGGTCGTCAAGATGGCGACGGGAGCCAGTAGGGTGATAATGTTCTGGAGCAACTTCATGTGTGGGGTCTATCCTAACGCTGACGGGCTATCCTGCTTAATCGCGTGTTATTGGATGGACTGGCAAGGGAGCAACGCATGAACCTGATGCAACGAGTAATTCAACTGATGGTGTTGTGCGTGTGCGGAATGGGGAGTGCCCGCCCGCTGGGTGAATCGCTGACGATGTCCGGCGACAACCGCGTGCAGATCGAAACGGCGATGGCCAAGGCGCCAGTCGATCAACACACAGCCATGACCTGGTTGATTGAGCACATGCCAGCGGATGATTTGAAGTCGCTTGACGCTGCGTATCTGCTTGAGAATGTTGATTTGGCGTACCGCGCGTGGAAGGAGTCGCCCTGGCACGATCAAGTGCCCGAGCAGGTCTTTCTTGAAGCGATTCTCCCGCACGCCAGTGTCAACGAACGCCGTGACGCGTGGCGCAAACCGTTCAACGAACTATGCGCTCCGTTTGTGGTCAATGCGGATTCGCCCGCGGCGGCCGCTGCGATGCTCAATAACGTCGTCTTTCCCAAGGTCGGCGTGAAGTATTCCACGAAGCGGCCCAAGGCGGATCAATCACCTTTTGAGTCGATGGATGCAGGCATGGCCTCATGCACCGGACTCTCGGTACTGCTGGTCGATGCATGTCGAAGCGTTGGTGTTCCGGCGCGATTCGTCGGCACACCGCTGTGGACCGATGGCAGCGGAAATCACTCGTGGGTCGAAATTTGGCACGACGGTGATTGGCACTTCACGGGCGCTGCCGAGCCAACGGGCGATGCGCTGAACAAGGCCTGGTTCACCAGTCAGGCCTCTGGCGCAATCGAGGGTGATCCACAACACGCGATCTTCGCGGCAACGTGGCGGGATGTGCCATCTCACTTTCCGATGTCATGGCGACCCGATGACATGACCGTCGGAGGCATCGATGTGACGCATCGATATGTCGGCGGGGACTCGGCGGTGCCTGATGGTTCGGCGCGGTTGCGTATTCGAGTCATCGACGAGGAGGGCGACCGGCGATCGCTTCCGGTTCGAGTCATGAACGATGCTGGCGAAACGGTTTTTGAAGGCATGTCACGCGACGAGCGTTTTGATACCAACGATCATCTGCACGGTGTTGTTCCGAGAGACGAAGCGATGCACATTGTGTGCGATGGAACCATTCAGGATGTGTCGGTGGCGGAAGATCAGCGCCTTGTAACGCTGCGAGTTCCACGGGGTCAGGCGCTGTCAAAATCGAGGGCCGATGAAATCCGTGAACGGGCCGTGACAACCTGGGGCAACCGGGAGCGTGACGCGGCCGAGACGGCTTTGGCCGCCGGTGAAGTCAGCCGCGATGGCACCAGTATGAAGTTCACGTGGCGGGTGCATGGTGATCGCCCTCAAACGGGCCGGAGCATGTACATCTCGCTACATGGTGGTGGCGGCACAACGTCGGATGTCAATGACAGTCAATGGGTCAATCAGGGCAAGATGTATGGCGATCTCAAGGAGGGCGTTTACGTCGCGCCGCGTGCGCCAAGCGATACCTGGAATCTGTGGCATCGTGACCACATCGATGGCCTGCTCGATGAACTCATTGAGACGATGGTGTTGACGCAGGATGTCGACCCGGATCGCGTGTACCTCATGGGCTATAGCGCGGGGGGTGACGGTGTGTACCAGTTGGCGCCGCGTATGGCCGATCGATTCGCCGCTGCTTCGGCGATGGCTGGCCACCCCAATGAGACGGTCCCCGATGGGCTTCGCAATGTGCCCTTCACCATTCATATGGGTGGCGATGATGGGGCCTATCACCGAAATGATGTGGCGCGGCAGTGGAAGAAGAAACTGGCCAAGGCGCAGTTGCACGACCCAGGTGGCTTTACGCATCATGTGGAGATCCATGAGGGCATGGGCCATTGGATGAAGGGTCGCGATGCTGCGGCGATCGATTGGATGAGCGAGCACGTGCGAAAGGATCGACCCGAACGCATTGTGTGGAAGCAGGACGATGTCGTTGGCGATCGATATTACTGGTTAAAGGTAGATGCCCCGGTACAGGGTGATCGCAAGGTCATTGAGGTTGGCGGTCAGGCGATCACCATCGTGGAACCTGGCGCGCCTGGAACACTGCGCATTCGCCTCGACGATGAACTGGTTGATATGAATCGTCCTGTGCGTGTGCAGACTGTCGAAGGAATCCAGTTGTTCGGCGACATCGTGCCCCGGCAGCGGCGCATGATCGAGCAGACGCTGGCCGAGCGAGGTGTACCTTGGTGAGATTGTCATAGAACTCCCTGTCCGGGAGTAGGCGTTTCTGATTTACACCACTACGGTGTCGGTGGCCAGCAATCTGAGTGTGGAATTATCGATCCCCGGACTTGCGAATGCTGCTGCTTGGGCCGCCTTGGCTCTGGGAAGATTTGATGCTCCCTCCGCCTCCGGACTTGCTGGCTTTGCTGCCGCGGCCGATATCCGTGATTTCAAGATCACCGGCATCGATGAGCTTCTTCACGGGGGGGTGTTCAGCGGCCTTGGGCATGATCTGCCCGGCGCCTCCGATACCCAGAAAGAGCCTCTTGCCTCCTGGCAGGGACAACTTGAGCGGGCGATTGGTGGTGTTCTTGACTTCCATAGTGGATGCACCATAGTGAGTTCGCGTGGCCGGGACACGTCATGCGATACTCAATTCGGCAGCATCCGTTGCTAACTTGTTCAACCCGCCAAACTACATGCTGTGGGACCCCTGAGGCTGACCGGCCCCTTCCCCAACACCACAAGAAGACCCCCAAAAACTACGCCTGTCGCCGCGCCAACCGCATCTGCAGCGGCCAGTGAGCACCAGCCGAGGGGGAGCGATCTGACCGACGCCACCATATGGCCAGTGGGCATGCTTTCAACAATCCTTTTATTGACGCGGTAGTCTTTGAAACGGCAATTGAGCGGATCTCCAGCATTGCACCTTCTCTGTGGATTACCTTCAGGCTTGGGCAATGAATAGGGCATAGCAAAACAAGGTCTCAACACCCCAGCGTGACATGAACGAACCTTGCATTCAAATTCATCCCCTTCGTCGAGTATTCATTGGGGTGTCTATCGTGCTTCTAGTTGGTGTCGTTGCTTTGTATTTCAAGGCACTACAGCCTTCGTTTGATGCAGACGTCTGGAAGAGCGTTCAAGGCTTACAAGATGAAGATGCCGTGGCGACACGCTTTTCGATGGCCGAGGCGTTACTGCGAAGCGGTCAGCTTCACGGCATGGAACGATCGGAACTTCTGAATTTACTGGGCCCGCCGCCTCCAACCGAATACTTCAAGGGGCAAACACTTGTGTATTACCTGGGCGATGAGCGTGGGTGGATGAGCATTGATTCCGAGTGGCTTGTGATCACACTTGATGCTGACGGCAAAGCCTCCCAGTGGGCGATCAGAAGTGACTGATACGCATTGCAAACATGAATCATGAAACAGTTGTGGACGAGTGAATTTCAGTAGAACCCAAAAACGCCTACGTTAATACGGAGGCGCTGTGGGGTGGTGATGGACCTGACGTAATCTTCACATCAGGGGCAGCTTTGCCTGCACCAGATACTGCTGAATGTTGTTGTTGCGAATACGGGGAATCTTGGCGTAGTAGTCGGACTCGACTCCCGTCACCTCCATGTCGATGAAACCAGCGTTGCCGAGTTGGTCATGCATTCGTACTCGATCATGGCAGATCATTTCAATACTGTTTCCCGCCACACCACCCCAATCCTCTACGCGATACGAGGCCACGCTAGGCGAATCCATCAGCCAGATCAGCAGCAGGCCACCTGGAGTAAGGCAGGAGCGAATGGATGCAAGTGCCATTTGCAGTTCCGTTTCCTGAAGATGGCAGAAGCATGCCATGCCAAGCACGCCATCAAATGACGCTTCGGGAAATCCAAGTGACAGGAGATTCCGGCAATGAAACTCGACTGATGGGTAGGTTTGCCTGCCGTAGGCTACGAATGCTTTGCAGAGATCGACGGCGGTCACGTCCAGTCCGGCTGCTGCAAGCGCGGCGGCATCATGACCTGGTCCGCAGCCAACCTCAAGTACCCGTGTCCCCTGGAGCGCATCATGGAACTGTTGGCGAATTCTCTTTCGAAGTGGCGGATCGTCTCTCGCCGCCGAATAGGCATCGGCAATCGGTTCATAGGCTTCATGTGGAAGATGGTTATTCATGCCATTCGATTTCCTTGGCAGCGCATCACCGAGCCCACGCAGGAGGATGCTTGCGGCAGTGCGGTGGTGTTGTGTTGAGGGATTACGGGCAAGGACCCCAGAGGGAGATGACCAGAAGCAGATCATCAATACCCGTTGTGCCGTCGCCGTTTGCATCACCGACACCGTCACTGCTACCCCAGCCCTCTAGCACAGTGAGTAGATCGTTGACGCCAACATCACCATCTCCATCAAAATCGCCTTGGCATCCACACGGACTACTCATGCCGGACCAGGCGAACACCGCGCCGTCTTCCGGCTGATAGAGCGCGCCGACCACCGCGAAGTCTCCCTGCATGTCACAGGCCCACCCAAACTCTGAGTCGGCTTCGGGTTCCGGCGGGCTCAGAATGTTCACCAGACTCCACGACGGCGCTGCCAACACATCGACTTGGCCAGAATCGACACCGTTTACAGTTGCATATCGAGAACCTACCATCAGATTCTCACCTGAGATCGTGACCGAGACACCGAATTGGGCACCAGGTTGGGGATTTGGTGGCGCAAGTCTGGTCATCGACCAGCCATCGAAGACTTCTTCCATCACCCATGCACTTCCTGCATCCGTTCCATACGTGTCGTCTTGATAGCATCCCGCCGCCATGCGGGTGCCGTCGAGCGATACAGAAAATCCGAAGAAGTCTTCTGGATTTCCAAAGGACTCCATGGTCATGAACCATTGGCTGGACCAGGTCGAACCGAGTCGATGCCACAGTCTGATTTCGCCTCGACCGTCATGGGCCCATGGTGAACCACCAACAATGCGTAGACCGTCGGCCGCGAGGCCGAGTCCCAACTGATGTCCTTCCGCAGCATTGAGCGGCACGAGTTTGGCGGCATGGATCCATGAGCCGTCGGTCTTGAGATCAAACACATGAATCGATCCGGAGGAACTTCCTTGATCATCATCGAGTGGCGCGCCTACAGCGCAGAAGCCGTCTCCAAGCGCAACTGTTCGGCCGAATACATCCTCTGCGCCGGGATCAGGCGGCACCAGTTTCACTGGTTCAGACCAGACGCCGGACGGACTCCTCGTAAACACATAGGCCGCGCCGGAATTGCTACCGAAGGCATCATTGAACCAAGCACCGGCGATGATCGTATTGCCTTGTAATTCGACATCAACGCCAAGCATGTCGCCCCAGTCGGCGTCATCGGCGATGAGTTTTGCTTCGTTTACCCAGTGGCCGTCTTCGAGGCGAAAGACATACACAGCGCCGCTTGCCCATGCAACTCCTGTCTCAAGCGGCGCCCCAACAGCAAGAAGATCGCCGTCCAGTGCTACTGAAGATCCGAGCATCGCCTCACTTCCGAGGTTGTCAGGCAGTTCAATCACCATTTCGCATGGCGCAGCGAGAAGTACGGACTTGAGCATGAGTGCCGAGGCAGCACCTGACACGATAGAGATCATGGGCACGGTCCCCACGCCTCCAGAACGGAGAGTAGGTCGTCAACGCCAATCACTCCGTCGCCATTAATATCGTATGGACTGTCCACGGCAGACCAGTCGCCAAGCAGGGCCAGTACCTCGTCGACACCGACAGTACCATCGCCTGATCCTTTCGGATACACATCCGCCTCGCAGCCATTGGGTTCGATCGTGTCAGTCCAATCAACATCGATGACTAGATCCGGCGGAGCAACAAAGATGACTTCTTCTGCGAACGCAAGCGTGTCACCGGTTACAACGAAGTCGATGGTCACGAAGTGAACGGGATCAGTTGTAGGGGGAAGCGGGGCTTGCCCCATCGTGAAACCAATTGCCGTTGTTTCGCTGTTGTAGAGTGGCCAGCCATTCTCGCCGCACAATCCACCATACAGTGCAATGAGTTCAAGTCCGGAAACATTGAATTGAAACGCAAGCATGGACTGGTCGCACGACCAGAGAAGTTCGGCTGAGCCACTTCCGTCGGGGAGTAGTTCATAGTCCCCCCAACTCAGGGAGCAAGCGCCATTAACTGAATCGGCGCCCGTTGCAAGCAGAACCGACATGGTTACGATCGAAGTGCAGATGTATCGCATCATTTTCCCTCTCTTACAGGCGACCTGAGGCCCCACAGGTTTCATTAGATAGGCGGCCGTAGGGGACGTCAACAATAGTTTCTATAGATTCCCCCATATGCCGCTTGAGCAGCAATGTGCCGCCATGTAAGTGTTCAAACAACATCACCTCCGTCAATTCTGCGGGGTGGTGCCGAAGGATCATGGACAGGCCTCTGGAAACATTTGTGCAACAGACATCGGCCTCAAGCGCCAAACTTCGGTTCGGGAAGCCCTTTGACCCCGAGCCCGTGAATTGCAAAGAGGCTTCCCGGCCGTGGGCGCTTTGCCAGTTGCTCCGGGGTCACGAAGGTCTGTTGTGATGTGACCAATAGCGTTTCGTAGTTGTCTCCGCCAAAGGTCACACAGGTTGGACTGGGAATTGGCATATCGATTTCCCGGTCGATTCTACCCAGAGGATCGATACGAAGAATCTTCCCTCCCATGTTCAAGGCGAACCAGTAATACCCCTCTGCATCAACCGTCGCGCCATCGATAATCCTAGGCTTTCGATCCTCAAGTGAGA
This sequence comes from uncultured Isosphaeraceae bacterium, assembly GCA_964524945.1. Classification (GTDB taxonomy): domain Bacteria; phylum Planctomycetota; class Phycisphaerae; order Phycisphaerales; family SM1A02; genus UBA12567. The sequence continues at coordinate 116 of CAZGFN010000049.1, read as the reverse complement.
GAAGCAGTCTGCGATTGTCAATGCGACCTTCGTCAATATCAAAGTCGAAGACATAGACGGCGTTCCCTTTCGTATCGCCAAAATACATTCGAGTGTCATCCGGTGAAAAGGCAATC
>CAZGFN010000048.1:0-18213 GCA_964524945.1 uncultured Isosphaeraceae bacterium | reverse complement strand
GATTGACTGATCCATTGAGTGCCAATTCGCCAATCACCATCGTGTCAGCGACCCGGCCGCGTGCCGATTGATCGAGATACCCCGAAGCCACCAGAAGCCCAATGGCGATGGGAAGGTCGTACTGGGGGCCCTCTTTGCGAAGGGCCGCCGGGGCCAAACTGATCGTGACGCGACCTGGGGGATAGGGAAGACCGCATGCGTCCATCGCGGCGCGGACGCGTTCGATGGATTCCTTGACCGCGGTGTCTGGAAGACCCACGATCGTGGTCTTGACCGTCTTGTCATCGAGCAGCGCGATTTCAACCCTGCACGGAATCGCTTCAATGCCAGTCAACACAACACTGGAAATGGATGCTCGCACCGGCTCAACCTCCATGAGGCCGGCCAGCAACCCCTCACGCGGGCGCGTCGGACCTCTGCTCGTGATCAACCGGCGTGGTCTGCGCCAGCCCATCCTGCACCGCTTGGCCAAGCATCTGTCCGACAGCGTCCTCTTCGAGAACGACTTCATCGACACCGGCCCGGCGTAGCAGGGATTCCGCACGGTTGTAACTGCATCTAGCGATGATTCGAGCTTCTGGTGCCAAAACGCGCACCCGTTCAACAACAGCAGCGGTCGTAACCGGGTCCGGAAGCGTTAATACGACCAGCGGCGCGATGACGACACCCGCTGCAATCAGAATTTCCTCGCGACGGGCATCGCCAACAAAGCCATCAAAGCCCGATTGTCGCATGCGTTCCACGGCATGATCATTGAGATCGATCACTGAAATGGCCCGGCCGGCCGCTCGAACCATTTCGATGGTCGGCAACGATGACGGACCGATGCCGATGATCACGACGCGGCCCGCTTCCTGCCCAACCTCACCACCACGGTGATTCACTGTGCGCGTCTGCCCAGACAGTCGACCGCCGATGGACACCATCGCCGGCACCAGCAGCAGCGTCACGACTGACACGCCCAAGAACAGGTTGAGGGTGTCATCGCCCAGCAATCCCTCTGCCCGAGCCACACCACCAAGCACGAAGGAGAACTCGCCGATTTGGGCGACGCAGATGCCTGCAGCCAGGCCAGTAGCCGATGAGGCGCCAATCAACCGAACGCTCAGCCCGGCGATGAGCGTCTTGCCGCTGATAACCAAGACCGCCAACAGCAGAATGATCAGCAATCTATTGCCATCAAGCATCCACGCAAGGTCGGCCAGCGTTCCAATGCTCGCGAAGAAAATCGTCAGGAAGATCGCCTTGAGCCCAGTGACGTCCACGCGGATCTGCCGAGCGAATGGCGAGTTGGCCAGTGCCAGGCCAGCAATAAACGCACCCAGCGCCGCAGAGAGTCCCATCTCGTGCGAGAGCCATGCCGCAAGCACGCCAGTGACGACCGCCAGCACAACGGGGAGTTCCCGGTTGCCACTGAGCAGCAAACTTTGCAGCAGGCGCGGGAGCAGGAGCACCGCGACAAGCCCGATGATCAATACTGCGCCGATCATGCGAAGACCCGCCGAGCCCAGTTCGGCCGCTACCTCGTTGACTTCAACCGTGCCACCGATCACCGTCAACAACAACACCAAGGGCACGATGGCCAGATCCTGTACCAAGAGCATCGCCAGTGCCATTCGCCCATGGGCCGACTCAAGATGCCCGCTGTCGGTGAGTGTTCTCACTACGGCGGCCGTGCTGCTCAAAGCCACCATGGCGCCGATGGCCACAGCACCAGCGGCCGGCCATCCCATGATCATTGCGCATATTGCAGCAATAATGGTCGTCAGTCCTACCTGCAACACGCCCGCGCCGGCGCCGGGCAACCCAAACGCCCGAAGCCGATCACGGGTGATTTCCAGACCGATCGTAAATAGGAGCAATGCCACCCCAAATTCGGCGACGTACTGCACTTCAAGATGGTCATTGTGCACCCAGCCCAGCACGCCTGGCCCCACCACCACCCCGGCGATGATGGACCCGACGATGGCGCTGAGACCGATTCGTTCGGCCACCACCGCCAGCAGCGAAGCTGCCGAAAGCAGAATCACCAGATCGGTGATGATGTCCCATCCATTCATGGCGAGGGCTCGATGTCCAAAGACGCATCGGCCGGTCCAGGCAGCGGATACCGGCCCTTGGTCCGCCGGCGGATATCGGCCCGCGCCGCCATGCGAAGTTCATCGACACGCTTTCGCAGAAAAGACAAACCGTGTTCTGGACCCATCGCCATAAGTTCTTCGTTGGGAATGAGTTCCCCGATGTGAAGCCGCACACCGGCATGGCGGGTCATCTTGCTACCACGCGGCCAGGCATCGAACGCGCCATCTACCCCGATGGGAAGTATGGGTGCGCCACCTCGTTTGATCAGCAGCCACGCACCACGCTCAAACGGTTGTACCGTCCCATCAGGTGTGCGTTCGCCTTCTGGAAAAATCAGCGAGAGGCGACCGGCCTTCAGTTCAGCGATAGCTGCCTTCAACGCGGCCGGGTCGGCACGATCCTGGTCTAACTGAATCGTACGAATGCCCACCCGCATGCACCATGCGATGAAACGCGGCAGGTCAGTCATGAGACTCTTGCGCGCCAGCGCCCGAAATGTACGATCACGTGTCGCCACACCGATGAGCATTGGATCGAGATGTGATTGATGGTTGGAAACGACCAATGCCGGACCGGTTCGAGGAACACGATCAATGCCTACCGATCGATACCCCCACACAAGGCGTGCTGCGGCGCCAACCACCCATGGCACCACACCCCACCAGAAAAGAAGCGCCAGTGGCGAACGATCACTGTTGCGGCGACGAAACTGGAAGAGACTCAGCACGATGCCAGCGCATCGGAATCGATCCGCGCACGCACTTCCCGTTCGAGTTGGTCGACTACCGACTTGAGCGACAAGTTTGATGTGTCGACTTCAATAGCGCCGTGTGGACACTTCAGCGGTCCAATGGCACGAGAAGAGTCAATTGAGTCCCGTGACATGATTTCTGCTTCGATCGTAACGAAGTCGGCGGGCTTGCCCTTTTGTTTCAGTTGCTCGACGCGGCGATGAGCCCGCGTGACCGGGTCGGCGCTGAGAAAGAAACGTACTTGCGCATCTGGGAAAACCACCGATCCTTGATCGCGTCCTTCGCTGATGAGTCGACGGCGCGACAAGGCGATCTGCCGCTGCGCTGTGACCATGGCTTCACGCACCTGACCAACCGTCGATACGACAGACACGAGTTGGGCCACTTCCGGACCGCGAATCTCATCCTCCACCCTCTGGCCGTCGAGCAGCACCTGTGGCGGATCGACTGACCAGTCAAAGCCTATTGTGTGGTCATTCAACGCGCCAACCAAAGCCCGGCCATCCTGCGGATCGATTGATTCCCGAATCGCAAGCAGCGTCAGAGACCGATACATCGCGCCCGTGTCCAAACACTGCAGGCCCAATCGCTTGGCCAAGTGCTGACTGACGGTCGACTTGCCACTCCCGGCAGGGCCGTCGATGGTGATGATGATTCCAGGGGCGTCCGCAGTCACGAGGATCAGTCCTCGACGTCCACAGCCGCCTGCAAGACTTCGACGGCACGCACCAAATCGGTCTCAGGTGACGAGCCAACGTAGTCAATAGCGATGTTGCTCTGGTAGCCCACGGCTTTGGCCGCAGCGACTCCAGCAGCCAGATCCAAGCCGAGATGCGTTCCGCTCTTGTCGAATCCCTCGACGCAAACATGCACGGCGCCCGCGTAGGGCGCCAGGTGACGCATCTGCAAAATGGGTTCGTCCTCGCAGGCAGGATCGCCATACGTTGGGAGCGCCCCGATTCGGAATCCACCAACGCGTTTGATCAGGTCAGAGAGACCCTCAGAGGTCGCCGTGAGCCCTTTGGATGGCGCCAGCAACAGGTTGAGTTCTAGTCGCTCAATGCCAGCCATCACGCCCTGCAATGTGTCCGCTGCACGCGCCATCGCCGCCTCGTTGCCAGCGGGCACCTTGGCCTCTACGGCAATGCTGTTACAACCAAGTCGACTGGCTCCCTGCGCTAATTTGGCCAGCCGCTGCGTGGCCTCCTTGCAGACGGACTCATCGGCATGGGCCACGGACAATGGGGCGCGATCAATGAGCACCAGACACGGGCAGCCCGCCTGATCCGATCGATTCCGCAGCGTCTCCAAGTCAGTCATCGACCATCCCGACAACATGTCGGCCTCGACACTGAGCCCCCGCAAGCCAAACTCATCGCGGGCATAACTAGGCACATCCATGAGTGTCCTAGGCGGATCCGCCTTGGGATTCAGCAGCGATCGAATGGAGCCGGTCGTCAGGGTGAGGAGCAGGGTCATAGCGAGGTGACGGAGCATACCGGATGCGTCCAGATGGCGAGGCGGCCTTGATACCATGCCCGCCCATGGCGGCCACGGTCGCCCCATGCAGATGCCCCGGAGACCCAAAAATGACCAGCCCCGCCAACTGCCGATTTTCGAACTCACACGAGTGGTTTCACGCCGATGGTGACATCGTCACGATGGGCATCACGCCGCATGCCGCCGCTGAATTGACCGACGTGACCTACGTCGAGTTGCGATCAGTCGGCACCATCATCGAAGCTGGCGATGCTGTGGCAGAGGTTGAATCGGTCAAAACCACCAGCGATGTGCTCTCGGCCGTGGGAGGGGAGATTGTTGAAATCAATGACAGCGCCGTAGGCAATCCTGCCATGCTCAACCGCGACCCACATGGCGAGGGCTGGCTTGTTCGTGTTCGTACAGCCGACACTTCTCCGCTGGACACCCTGCTCGATGCCGCTGGCTACGACGAGCAGTACGCGGACTGACCATCGCCGATGATGGCCCGATCATTCGACCTTCAAGCGGCATATCGCCCCACCGGCGATCAACCCAAAGCCATCTCCACACTCTCCGCTGGGCTACAAGAAGGTCGCCGTCACCAAACACTGCTTGGTGCCACCGGTACCGGCAAAACCTTCACAATGGCCAATGTCATCGCCCAATCAGGGCGACCGGCTTTGGTCTTAAGCCACAACAAAACGCTCGCGGCTCAGTTGTATGAGGAATTCAGGGTTCTCTTTCCGGACAATGCGGTGTGCTACTTCGTCAGTTATTACGACTACTACCAGCCAGAAGCGTACATTCCACAACGCGACATTTACATTGAAAAAGATGCCTCCCGCAATGACGACCTCGATCGACTTCGGCTGTCGGCCACAAGCAATCTGTTGTCACGCGACGACGTCATCATAGTCGCCAGTGTTTCGTGCATCTTCGGATTGGGTTCGCCCGAGAGTTGGCGCAATCGGCTCGTGACGCTTCGAACTGGGCAGTCCATCGATCGTAGGCAGTTGCTGCTTGATCTCTCCGACATGCAATACACCCGAACCGATATCGAGTTCGAACGCGGGAAGTTTCGTGTTCGTGGAGATGTTATTGACATCTTCCCAGCCTACGAACAGTTCGCCATTCGCCTGGATTTCTTCGGTGACGAGTTGGAGGACATCCGTTTCATCCATCCGGTCTCATGCGAAACACTTGCGCGGGTATCTGAAGTGTTCATCTTTCCCGCAGTGCACTATGTGCTGCCACAGGAACGCCTCGATCAGGCCATTGCGGACATCAAGGAAGAGTGCACCAACCGCGTGGCCCAATTACGCAAGGAAGGCAAGTTGCTCGAGGCCCAGCGGCTGCATGCCCGCACCCGGTACGACATGGAGATGCTTCAGGAAGTCGGATACTGCTCTGGGGTGGAAAATTACGCACGCCACCTTGAGGGACGCCCCGCAGGATCGCGGCCAAGCACCCTGCTGGACTATTTTGATTATGGACCAAGTGAAAAAACCGGTGACTGGACCGTCTTCATCGATGAGTCGCACGTCACCATCCCTCAGATCCGAGCCATGTTCAATGGGGACCGAGCCCGGAAACAGGTATTGGTGGATCACGGTTTTCGATTGCCAAGTGCCTTGGACAATCGCCCGCTGACCTTTGATGAATTCAACGAGATCTCCCCTCGCACGGTATATGTCTCCGCGACCCCTGCCCCGTGGGAACTGGAGCAATCCAAAGGGGTCGTCGCCGAACAGGTGATTCGCCCCACTGGGCTGCTCGATCCAATCATCGATGTCCGGCCTGCCCAGAATCAGGTCCCCGACTTCATCGAGGCTTGCGCCCAGTGTGCCGCCAAGAACCAGCGAGTACTAGCCACGGTGCTCACCAAACGCATGGCTGAGGATCTAACAGGCTTTCTCGATGAACGCGGCGTTCGCGTCCGCTACCTGCACAGCGACATTGACACATTGGACAGACTCGAAATTCTCAGGGCCCTTCGAGAAGGTGACTTCGATGTCCTCATCGGCGTCAATCTGCTTCGAGAAGGACTTGATCTCCCGGAGGTGGCACTGGTGTGCATTCTCGACGCCGACAAGGAGGGGTTCCTCCGAAGCGAGACGAGCCTCATTCAGACCATCGGACGCGCTGCCCGTCATGTCGATGCTCGGTGCATCATGTACGCGGACACCGTCACCCGATCCATGCAGGCGGCAATCGACGAAACCGCTCGGCGGCGGCACGTGCAGCACGAGTACAACGAGGCCCACGACATTACTCCCACATCCATTGCCAAGGCCATTCGCCGCGGTATTGACAAGGAACTCGAAGCAAGGCGGGTCGCACGGCAGGCGATCGATGAGCATGGAGATGAGGCAGATTTGGACCGCGAGGAACTGCTGGAACAGTTGGAACGCGACATGCTCGAAGCAGCCGATCGACTGGAATTCGAGAAAGCCGCCGCCCTGCGAGATCGTCTTGCCGCCATTGGAAGTGGGCAAGGCGACCCACGGAATCGGTCACGCGACGCCGCGCCTGGCACACCCCGTGCCCGACGACGACGCACCGGGAATCCCCCCTGACAGAACAGGTCAAGGGTGGGTGCGGTAAGATTCGGAGATGTCCAGAACCGACACACCCTGTCCAGATCCCTGCAACATCCTGCTCATCGGCGGAGGTGGACGTGAGCACGCGTTGGCATGGAAACTGTCACAGTCTCCGCGATGCGGCACCATATGGACAACCCACGCAGGAAACCCAGGCATTGATGCGGTAGCCAAGCCGTGTCCGCATCCATGGGATGCAACCAACTCGTTTGCAATGCTCAATTGGTGCTCACAAAATGACATACATCTGGTCGTGGTCGGGCCGGAGCAACCTCTTGCCGATGGCATCACGGACATCTTCGAGGACAAGGGCTTTTTGGTCTTTGGACCAACCAAAGCCGGCTCCCAGTTAGAGGCCGACAAGTCCTTCGCCAAAGAGTTGATGCGAGAAGCGGCCATCCCCACGGCCGAGAGTCGCACCTTTCAGTCCGCCAATGCAGCGCTCCGGTGGGCGCTTCGAAGCTTTGAGCCAGATCTCTTCAATCTGGTGGAAGAGGGAGATGCGTCCTTCGAACCAATGCTCTGGTGGCTTCATGGCAGCGATGACCGCGGTGAGAAACCAATGCCCCCCTTGACCGAGGCGGTTTCCAAACTTCTGGCTTCCCGTGACGATCCGATGGTGATCAAGGCGGCCGGGCTGGCCGCAGGCAAGGGCGTCATCGTCTGTCGCACGGCGCTCCAAGCCGTGCAGGCCATCGAGTGCATCATGGTGAATCGTCAATTCGGCCACGCGGGCGACCGTGTGATCGTCGAAGAATTCCTTGAGGGACAAGAAGCAAGCATCCTTGCTTTGTACGACGGCAACACCATCTGGATACTGGACCCCTGCCAAGACCATAAGCAAGTCGGAGAAGGCGATACCGGCCCTAATACCGGCGGCATGGGCGCCTACTGCCCTACACCCATTGTCGACGAGGCCATGCTTGACCAAATCGAGCAGACCGTACTGCTACCGCTGGTCGATGCGTTCCGGCGACGCGACATCGACTACCGAGGGGTGCTGTATGCGGGCATGATGCTCACGCCTGGTGGCCCCAAAGTGCTGGAGTTCAACTGTCGGTTCGGCGATCCAGAGTGCCAACCGCTCATGACACGCATGCAGGGTGATTTGGTTGACATACTCTGGCGAACCGCCGCTGGCACGCTCGTGGACGCAGACATTGCCTTTGATCCTCGTCATGCGTGTTGCGTTGTGCTGTGCAGCGAGGGCTATCCCGGCGAGTATCAAAAGGGTCGACCCATCAGCGGCGTCGATGCACTGGGCAGCGAGGATCTCATCGTCTTCCATGCTGGCACGACTCTGGACGCAAGTGGCCAACTAGTCAATACAGGTGGTCGCGTGTTGTCTGCCACAGCGCTCGATACAACCTTGGCTGGCGCCCGTGACAAGGCCAATGCTGCCTGCGAGGCCATCAAACTTCCTGGCGGGTTCTTTCGGCGGGACATCGGCCACCGCATTGAGACGACCGCATCACGAACGTGATGTAGTCCATGCGACGACGGCCATGATCGCCCCGTAGCCGCACACGACAATGGGCACACCAAGCAAGAGCACCCGGGAAAACAAGTCAAACATGGATGCTCGCCACGAAACGGTAAATGGGTCGTCGTCGTATCGGTCACCGAGCATTCCCAGCAGCAAGGCAAACACGGTGACCACAGCCCAAGACACCGGCCAGATCCACAGCATCATCGCCAGGCCTTTGGCCGATGGGTCGCTTGCAAATCTCCACCATGCAGCGGCCAGCAGAAGTTCGGCTACGACGGCCGCAGCAACGGACACCAGGAGCATGCTGCCACGCGATCCAAGCGTCATTGGGTCAGCCCCAATGCTCGAACAGAATGAGTAGATCCACCACGTCTGTTCGGCCATCGCCGCTGAGGTCACCAGCAGGGTCGTTGGGGGTATCGCCAAGCCACAGATCCAGCAGGATCAGCAGGTCGAACACGCCCACACGACCGTCATTATCAAAGTCGCCATCCAAGGCAAAGCCTAGCGGTGTGCCCGTGCCGGTCGGAGCCCAGACTGTGATGACCTGGCCATTGACCGTGATGGACGAAATGATCGGCCTGCACTGGATATCCACGCCATCGACACCAGCGAGCAAGCCGCCCGCCTCCCAACACGTCACATCGCTGTCAACCAGCAACCAGTCGTAGTCGATACAACAGGCCACGGGCGTAGTCGTACCCGGGTCACACGGCAGGCGACCATGGCATGACGACAGTGTGCCATCAAAGGTGCCGCCGATGGAGACGCAGTGCGTGGGCGTCACGCCTTCGATGCAAGCCCAGTCGCCAGCGCTGCTGGAATCGAAGCAGCAGACGCCTCCGATGGATGGTCCAACCGCGCAGTCGGCCCCGCACGTGGTGCCGGCGCCAAGGAAGTGCCCAAGAGCTTCGTTACACACCGCTTCAGACAAACCGTCCGTGCAGCAATCTAAGACCTCAAAGCAGCATGCGCCAAAACCGGATCCGCTCGGCGCGGTCGCCGAACACGCCGTCGCAGTGCACTTGGCACGAACCTGCCAGCTTGATGTCCACGGACCGCCAAGCAGCAGACCAGGGAGTTGCCCGCACACGGTCATGGTGGTGTCGGTGCAGAAAGCCATCCCGGTGGTGGTACTGTTGACACAGCACCCGCCGATGACGTCGGTCAATGGATCGAGATTACAAACGGTAAACGAGCACGGGAATCCCCAGAGCGGTTCCAGCGGATTGAAGACATCGTCCGGCGTGGTCAGCACCGTGCCGCCAAGATCGTTCTCGCAGACATCGGGGGTCACTTCGACGCAGGCCACCGATCCCAAGCAGCAGGGCGCCCGCCGCGTGCACCAATCATCAGTGCCGCAGATGGTTCCTGCTCCATAGAAGAAACCGCTGACATTGATGTCCTCCACCCACAGACTACTGCCACTGTCCCACCTCCAATGGAAGTCCGCGCACTGGTTGGCCGTCAGCGTGTCGATGCAAAGTCCTTCGACACAGCACACGCCAACCACGTTGGAGTTGGTCTCAACATCGATGCCCAAGTCAAACGACTTCCACTCCGCGTCGGGCACGGCACCATCATCGTGCGTTTCAAAGCACTGCACCAGAATGGAATTGGAACTTGGAACGAAGAGACCAAGGTGTCCCGGCACCTGCGATGATCCCGTGGACGATACACAGTACGGATACGCTGGGCCCGCTCCGCTAGGCAGGAAGGGTTGCACGTCATAGGAGATGTCCGCCACGCCTCCGGGCACACTGGCGAACCAGAAGCGGAGCATCGCTTCGGACTCATGCCCTGCATAGACCTTGAGTTCGGCAGCATCCCAGCGAATGCGGGTCACACTTCCGCCAAAGCCCACCGCGCTGTAACAGATCAGCGTGTCATCAATCCCGCAGTCGGCGACATCCGGCGGTGTGGTCAGTGCATCTGATGGGACGTGGGTGCTGATGGCAACACTTGCATTGCTATTGCAGGAAAATGAACCTGCGGAAGGAACCAGCGTCACATCGGCCGTGTCAGGCACAAGGTAGACGGTCCCCGTTGGGTTGGGTTGGCTCGTGTTGGCATTGACCACTTCGTACACGAATGTGTCGATGCCACACCAGTTGACAGGCGGCGTGTAGTTGACCACTTCTACGCCCGAGGGAAGCGTCTCAACGCAGATCAGCCCGCCAAGCGTCGTTGTGGCGTTGCCGTTTGCACATGTATCAATACCAAACGCGCCGGTATTGACAATATCGATGAGGTCGCCATCGGACGTGCTATTGCAATTAGCCCCAATGTCATTGGCCAACACATCGAGTTGCGAAGGGACATCGTCTGCAACGATGAAGACATCGTCGAAGATGTCAGGATACTGCTCCTCATCAATATAGTCCTCTGCAGATCCCAGAGCCGTCTCGCACACCGATGGCCAGCCATCGAACGAGTCCGGATTGCAGTTCATGGCCGCAACACCCGCATAGAAACGGCCGGCAATTTCACTGCGAAAACGAAGTTGGATATTGCCGATTCCACCATCGCACGTCAGGCAATTCGACATGAGCGTTGAGGGCATCACGCCAAGCGAAGTCGCGACCGGGTCGTCGTACCGAAGGGTGCAATCGGGCAAGGCGGCGATGGAGTCGCAAGGAAACAGCACACAGTTGTCATACCCGTAGAGTGAGGTCGCCTGCACGCCAGCGAGCAGGCCCATGCCACGGGCAAAGTGAACGAAATCCCACATGCTCTCCCCAGCAGGATTGGCTATCGGTGGCGGGGCGAACCCACCGCGTACAGGCACAAGCGCAAAATTCTCTGAGCGATTGCACATGACGCCCACACCTGACGTGGCGACGCCCTGTCGATACACACCCTGCGCTGGGCCCTCGCTGGAATCCACCGGCACGTAATAGGGTGCGCCGCCGAGTGCCACAACGGCAACGGAATTACAGAAGAGTTCCGCCAGCGCCGTTGAATTCGAATTGCCCGCTGCGGGGTTGGCCCAGTCCTCAAGATCAACCGTCCATGCATTTTGCAACTCATCGATGGCTTGGGTGATGTCTAGCGGAGCGTGCTGCAGAATGTCGTCTGGGAGAATCGGCCCGCTTCCGCACGGCTGAGTCCAGCATGAAGATCCTTGGCCCTGCCACTCACCGGTCCACTGGGCACATTGATACGCCGAGATGTTCTCATAGCACGCAGTGCTAAAGCAACAGGCACCGATGGCCAGCATGTTGGGATCAATATCGGGCAAATTGCCTGCCCCGTTCGGGTCTGGGTCCTCCACCAACCAATCATGCAACACGATGCCTGAGATGGCGAACTGAATCGACGTATCTCGCTCGATGGTGGCAAAGACCGATGCCGCAAGCACACGGGCATAGCCTTCGGCGGCCGCGTAATCGCCACCAAAGAGTTGCAGAAAGAACGGGTCGCTGTCGAGCAACACCGCGCGGCCCTCGCACACCAAGCTTCGCGGCCCAAGCAGGTCCGTAACCGTGCCGGACATGGGATCTTCCGGATCAGCGTACTCAACGACCGTAGTAATGTTGCCGCAGATGGGTGGCGAACTGGTGGACGACCACGCTGGTGGTGGCAGGTCCATGCCTTCGTAATTGGTGGTGTCGAGTTGGTCAACGCAAGGCATGCACTCCAGAATGAAGTATCCCGGGACCGATGCGTTGAGCGCCGTGAGCACATCTTCGTCGCCACTTTCACACAATCCGCGTGGAAGTTGCGTACATCGAACGGACGACAGGTTTGGTGCGCCCTCCTCATCAACCACCTCTTGGCACAGCAAGCCTTGGTCCATGCAACACGCGCCAAATGGCTCGTAGCAAAGGTCGCACTCTGATGGTGGCAGTGGGTCACCATCAGAGTCGACGCAAGTCACTGCAGCGATCTGCTCGGCGGTCAAGAATCGGTCAGCGGGAATCTCCCACGGCATCTCGCTACCAAGGCATGGGTAGGGTGGCACCAGAAAGCGACCGCCAAGAATGGCGCATTCGCAGGCCTGAAGATCTCCGAGCACCTGCACACCTACCTGATCAGGATCGGGATAACAACAAGCCCCGACCCAGTTGCCGTGATAGTCCTCGCCAGGCGCGTCGGCCGATTCGTAGCAGGCCCACTGCGAATTGCACTGCACACCCGGGCCAAGCCAGCAGGGTGCGTCGATATTTGGGTCGATGAGGTCCGGGTCGTCAGCCACGATCAAGTTGTCGCACTTCACGCCTGTGGTCGTACTGGAATCACACATCTCCCCACAAAGCGTCTCATCAATGTAGTAACAGAATCCAGGTGCCAGACAGCAGCCGCCAAGGTTGAAAACTTCTACGACGATGTCGGGCGCTCCAGCCAGCCGAACCAGACCAATGATGTCGTCGGGATCCATTCGCCCGTGCAACGGCGAATCCGCATCCGAGATGTCCCGCAAGATACGGAGGTACTCATCTCGCAACACATCGGAATCGGTCTTGGGTTGTCGGGGCGTTCCGGAGATCTTCTCCGCCGAGGTGTTGACTGTTGCGGTCCCTGGGGGCGGCACATCAACGCCGCCACGGGCAGCGCCAACTCGGTAGAAGGAAATCTTCTTATCAGATGGATCCGTCACGAGCATGTCCAAGCCGCGGGAAGTCTCCACCCAGCCCTGCGCGGTATCGCCCGAGAAGCCAAGGAAGACACGCGATGCTGGTTCACCAAGGACGTGACCCGTCCACGCTTGCACAGCCGTTGGGGATAGCATGCGAGGTGCCTTGGAACCTGAGTCATCGACGATGAAGGTCGGGCCAATATCCAACGCGACCGGGGTCAGTTGAAGCGTGACTTGTTCGCCATCGGGCAAGCGAAAGTCATCGATCACCACTTCGGCGAGTCCACCAAGTGCATCCACGAGGGCTGGGTCGACGCTCAATTGCAGTGAGGCCGACGACAGGCCTGCAGGCCCAAGAGACCGGACCGGTGAGGGTCGAATGGTCATAACGCCGCCGATGGCCTCAGCAGCGAATAAACCTAAGCCCACAAGAATAAAAGCAAGACGCATCGGATGAATGACTCCAGTTCGTGATACGCGGTCATCGCGACAGAAGATCGTCGCAAACACGAACCTCCTTAGGATACTCTCCAGAAGGGGTTGCGGATCCATCAGAATGCCGATTCTAAGGCTATAAGGCCGTTTCCAGTGGTCTTACCCGAACCTCCCCGGGGCAGGCTTGGAGCAAACTGTGTCCAGGCACTTCAATCCAGTGCGACGATACCTCGTCAAGGGGCTCTGAGACGATGATTGTGGCCTCTGACTCCATTTGGGCGTCCTGCCCGGTCGCCCCCTGCACCGCCGCCTGATGAGACGTGTGGTACAGGCTTGGCCCGTCACCATCCGACTGATACCGAGCGGCCCACAACTGGCAACCATCCGAGAGCGCCACCGTCATGCGAAACGCCTCCTCCACCTTGAATTGGCGGCGGGCAGATTCCACTCGAGCAATCATTCGCTCAATGGCGCCCGGGGGGTCGTCGTTCAGTCCTTCAGAAAGACACAGTCCAAACATCGTCTCGCTGTCGGTGCAGCCACACATGGCCGCGTAGATATCGTCATTGATCGATGCATCGAGTTGATGGCGCATGCGCGCGAAGTTGCCGATCACACCATTGTGTTGGAACAACCACTTTCCAGAATTAAACGGGTGACAGTTGGTACGCGACACGATGCTGGTCGCAGCCCGAATGTGCGCCATGAACAGTGGCGAACTGATGTGTGAACTGAGGCTCGCAAGGTTTTCGTCATTCCACGCCGGGCGCGTTTCATGATACACGCCAGGCGTATCACTCATCGGCGAGTACCACCCGACTCCAAACCCATCGGCATTGACGGGAAAGGTTGACTGCAAGGCATGCTTGGACTGTGACAGCAGCGAGTGGCTTGGCTTGATCAACAACTGGTCAAGAGGAAGTTCTGGTCCGAGGTAGGCAATCCATCTGCACATGAGCGCACTGTACCACTTGCATTGGACCAATCGATGCTCCAATCAAATGTGGGTTTGAGCATTTGCTGCAACCTCGCATTATTTTTTTGCGTCATTGATCATATTCCCATTCCAACAATTCATCTGATGTCGCCATGACTCTCGCCACAAAGTCGCCTTGACGACGTCGCAAATGGCTACATTTGACAGTCCAACGCGCATGCCTACAACACCAATTCAAGTGTTCTGTTTGTGTGGGCAATCGGCACGTGCAAAGCGTGATGCGTTTTGGCTGCGTTGTCTCGTAATTTCCAGATTGCTCCTTATGGTCATGGGCTGTGACGTCATGTGTCGCTTGCCGGACGAAGGATCGGATGGGAGGCAGTAATTGAAAATTGCGACACAAACTCTTGACAGCGTGCATCACGCTCGATCAGAGAGGAGAAAGCTGACATGATTGACATGTCCACAAGGAGAAAGCGGCTTGAACGACTCGTTGAGTTAGCTCAGGTCTATCGAAATTGGTCTCGACGTGAATTGTCCGAGACACTTGGGCGCGACGCATCCAAGCTTGTTCCAGCAAGTGGGAACCCAAAACTTGACTTAATTGTTGAACTGGCCGACGTTCTTGATTGGACCGTCGGCGACGTAACAGACTGCCTGTGGAACACCGGCGCGTCCGACCTCACGCCGATTCCTGTTGATGGCGCGGCCACGTTTGAAGAAATCGATCGGCAAGCAGGCGAAGCACATCGTGCGGGCCGCTATCGACAACTGATTCAGCTCGCGGGTCACGCTCGCGAACTGGCTGAAACGTCCGACGAACGAGCCCTTGCTTGCAACCGCGAGTTCGGTGGATGGGATGGACTTGGGCGGTTCAGTCGAAGCTTGGAGGTCGCCCGAGAAGGCTTGCATGAGGCTTCAGCACACTCCGATGTGCGGCGAATGCTGCAGTCGAATTTGGCCAATGCCTACTACAGCCTGTGGCACTTGATGGAAGCTCAAGCCATCGCATCAGACCTCATCAATCGCTATGAGGAGTCGCCACCAGTCACCCATCGCGATCGCAGGACCCACGCGTTTTCGCTCTATGTCCTTGGAAATACGCATCGGCGACTTATCGATGCCGAGCCATACAACGCGCATCGGCACGCGGCCGAGGCACGAACCGCGTTGCTTGATGCGATCGATCGATTCAGTGCCATTCCGACCATCAACGGCGAAACGTTTGAAGGAATCGCCAGAACATGTCGGGGTGGCATTCTGGAATCTGATGTGATGCTTGGCAAACTGGATGCACGCCAAGCGACGTCGACCATGATAGACGCCCTGTCTGAAGTGGTCGACCTCTCGAAAATCACCTCGGGTGATTTGTTGGAGAGTCACGGATGGTGGTGCATCTTCGGGTGCAACGTCGCCATGCGGCACCTGTCGGATGACCGTGAACTACATCGCATGCTCGCCATGCTCACCAACAAAGCTGATGAAATCGCCAATCGTCTGGACAACTGGGCGATGCGCGAACGCGTGTTCTCGATTCAGTTCGACCAGCATCGACGCTTTGTTGGATGGACCGGACAGTCAACCCCGCTGACTATTGACAGTGAGGACATTCGCATGATCACCGGAACAATGGGCCGTTTCCCTCAGTTCCGTCGCACGGGTTGGAAGATGCTGGAATCAGCATCGGTCGTCACCGACGATATCGTGACAGCACAATGAAACGAAAGGATTGCACTATGAACCTGAGGAGGGTTTTTCTTACTACGGCCGCCATCGCCCTGGCGACGACGGTGACTTCTGCCGCAACTGCGGGAATCAAAGACACCAAGGGCTGGTCGAATCTCTGGGGAATCGGCCGCGGACCGTCCCTGCACTCCAACCAAGATGGTTGGGGAGGACCACGCAACTTGCCACCAGTCACGCCGCTTGACGGGGTGTCTTTTCAGGACCGTGGCGCTGACTGGACAGGTGGGCTGTTCGAGGTGGCAGTGGAGATTGCACTAATAAAGGCCTCGAGCATGTCACCAATTGATGGGCTGGCGTTCAATCCACTGACGATCGTCAGACACGCACCTGCCATGACACCTGGGTCTTCTGGTCATGCCTTTGACGCATCACCTATTCCAACGCCTGGTGCCCTGACGGTGCTGGGAATTGCGGGTCTGGCCGCACGTCGACGGCGACGACGCTGAGAGAGTGTGATGGGGTGTGCGCCCATCACCACATATCGCATTCATGAAAAGCATCGACCCGCCACTCACCTACGTGTGGTGGGTCGATGTGTTTCATCGCAGTCGACGCAACTTAGCGAGAAAGAACGGGGTCATTCCACCGCCAGCGACAATGCGAATTGCATGTGAAACATCCGAGTGATAGGTCACGCCCTTCCAACTCGTCCGGGCGGGACGCTTCTGTGGCAGTGACAACGTAATGGGTTCGGCTTCCATCTCAATTCCACGACGAGCGCACACTTTGGTCAGAAGTCGGTGAATCACGCCCTCGTTTTCTTCTGGTGCCATGGTGCACGTGGCGTAGAGCACGCTTCCGCCGATACGTAAGCACTGGCACGCAGAGTCAAGCAAACTGATTTGACGCCGAGCCAAACCCTTGATGGTGCCCTCGCTCCACGAAGCCCATCGGGCTGGCTGGCCATCCACAAAGCGGCCCTCTCCGCTGCACGGCACGTCGGCAAGAATGCAATCAAAACATCGCGCCATGCGACTTCCAAGCGTCCGACCGTCGGCAATCTGCACATCCACGCCCGTGAGTTCATGCGTCGAAAGTAGTTTGGACAATCGTGCCGCTCGGGCTCGGCTGAGTTCGTTGGCTACCAGCACTCCTTGCCCGTGTTGCTCGCGACGAATCAGCGACGTCTTGCCGCCAGGAGCCGCGCACAAGTCCAGCACATCCATACCTGGGCGGACACCCATGCCAAGCACAGCGGCAATGCTCGAAAGAGATTGTGGAAAAAGACGTTGGCGTATCACCCATGGCAGTGCGATCAGGGCCTGCCGGTCTTGGGCTGCCACCTGCCATGACTCGACATGCCAGTCCACGGCAGTGGCGTCAATGTCATGGCGTGAGAGATAGGACTGGGCTTCTCCGACTTGATCGGCCGGCCCGGTCCACCGCACCGATACCGGGGGCGACTGTTGGGACGCTCTCATGGCCTGGAAATCCTGTGGTGACAGAATCTCCGCGGACCGGCGAAGAAAGGCATCGGGAGGTTGGGACATGTTGACCAGATGAAGTCCTATGGCACGATTGAAACGGAGACAGCCTTGACGCCACCCTCTGCTTCGATCGCGTCGTACACGACCCGCTGACCTTCCATCAATGAAGCCACCACTTCTGGAATGGTGTCCATCGCAATGAACACGTCGCGATCACTTTCGTCTGGAGTAATAAAACCGATACCGCGTTGCTTGAACAGTCGAGTCACCGTTCCTTGTGGCACGCAACGCCTCCTCTTGGAAAGACCGAATCGGTCGAGTCGATGGTAGGCGGACGAACCAGTACGCACAAGGCAGTGCAGACGAGGCGTGAAGAAGCCGTGCATTGCGTGCAAATCTCGATATGCCATGAGGTTGCGCCTTGCGAACGGCCGCCGCAATCGCGTCACATGCCACGCTTTGATCCCAATATTGCCCGAGGGAAGCGAGACACTCGTGGGGAGTCCGATCTCACAATCGGTTTGGATCGGGGGTGATCCATGATCTCTGGCAACACGGCCCCACGCACAGGCAGCACGCACCCACTTGCCTGTTTTTCTGTTCTGCTGCCCCCCAAAGGGGTGGAGCAAAAATGCCCTGTGCAAGACTCGAACTTGCGACCCGCTGATTAAGAGTCAGCTGCTC
>CAZGFN010000047.1:0-19233 GCA_964524945.1 uncultured Isosphaeraceae bacterium | reverse complement strand
AGGATGATCTTGTCGGGATGGAAGATCTGCTTTGGGTTCTCGCGACGTGGGGCGACTGCCCATAGTGCTGTGCACTGCACTATGGGGCAGGAGCGCAGGCGATGTTGGCGGGCGTTGCCGGACAAGGGCAACGTAATCATTAGCCTTTCCAAGACTCAAGCACTTCCCAGGTCATGGGCTCGTGGCTGCAGTCGATGTGGCATGCGAAGAAGCCACCCTCATACTGGGCGACGAGGGGCCAGATGATCTCTCGGTCAGTCTTGGGGAGATCCAAGTCGTCGATCTGGTCGCGGTCGAGCCATTCGAGTGTTCCTTCATTCATTTCGTAGGCGGCGATCTCGTCATGGTCGATGGGGCGGCTGATCTCGTAGAGGAAGAGCAGCCAGTGGCATTGGCCTTCGTATGCCGTCTCGGACACCATGCCCATCAGTCGAATCTCGCCGGGGTGGACGACAAGGCCCGTTTCTTCTTGCGTCTCCCGAATGGCGCAGCCGTGGGGGCTTTCGCCCGTGGCGGGCTCGAGTTTGCCTCCAATTGGTGAGTACATACCCTTGTTGGGCTGTTTGGCCCGATGCAGCATCAGCAGTTTGCCGTTGGCATCTCGGAGATAACACAACACGGCGATGCGATAGGGGAGGGTTCCGTCGGTGAGGTCGGTGCTCATGTGGTGGTGTTCTCGATGAGGTCCACCATCTCGCGGACGGCCTGCTGCATGCCGCAGAAAATGGCCCGCGACACGATGGCGTGTCCAATATGAAGTTCACAGAGGTGATCGAGCGCCGCGATGGGCCCGACATTGTCGTAATTCAGGGCGTGGCCTGCGTTGAACCGCATGCCCGCGGCGGTGATGCGATGCCCGGCTTGGGCGACTCGGCTCAGTTCAGTCAGTGCCTCGGGAGCGTGCACGCGGCCTTGTCGGCCCACCGCTCGGGCCCACGGGCCGGTGTGGACCTCACACACGCAAAAGCCGCACTCGGCAGCAGCGTCGATCTGGTGATCATCAGCATCAATGAAGGCGCTGGTTGGAATGCCCGCATCGGCGAATTGCTGCACGATGCCCTTGAGGCGGTCGTGCTGTGACGCGACGTCTAAGCCCCCCTCGGTGGTGACCTCCTGTCGCCCCTCGGGGACGAGCATGGCCGATTGGGGCGTCATATTCAGGGCGATGTCGACCATCTCTGTGGTCGCGGCCATCTCAAAATTGAATGGGACTGTCAGAATGTCTTTGATTCGCTGCAGATCGGCGTCTTGTATGTGACGGCGGTCTTCCCGCAGGTGGACGGTGATACCCCCGGTGCCTCCGAGTTGCGCTTCAATGGCCGCCTCGGCTGGATCGGGCTCCCAAGTCTGGCGGGCTTGTCGAACGGTTGCGACGTGGTCGATGTTGACGCTGAGAATCGTCATGAGAAGTTGATCATGGTAGCCCTGCTGGACCGATGACGGCGTACGCCGGTCGTATACTCGCGACCCATTGCCCTATGGACGAATTCCGCAGAAGTTTGGAAGCCGTACTCGAAGACCTGTTGTCACAAGGACGACGGGTGACCGATATGGCCCTGCGTGCGGTCGAGAGCTACTTCGCAGCGGATGTGGCGATTGCCGAGGAAGTCATTCGCAGCGATGCGACCGTTGACCATATCGATGTCCAGATCGAGCGAGGCTGTGTTGGACTCATGCGGCTCCGCCCCGATTCCGAGCACGATCTTCGGTGGATTCTGACCATTGTCAAAGTCAACAACGAGCTTGAGCGGATTGCCGACTGTGCAGTCAACATCGCTGAGACGGTCGGTCGGATAGATGATCCTGAACGACCCGACACCTTCCAGGTCATGGCCAATAGCGTCGTGGGCATGCTTCGCGACACGGTGGATGCCCTGAGCCGGCGAGATATTGAACTGGCCCAGCGGGTACTTGGCTTTGATGACACGGTTGATTGTTTCAAGAAGGAACTCGTGGAGCGCACCCATTCGGCGCTGGCTCAGGGCCGCGTGTCGGTGGCATCGGCGCTTCACTTGCTCCGCGTTGTCAAGGCGACCGAGCGAATGGCTGACCACTGCACCAATATCTGCGAGCAGGCGATCTACCTCGAGTCGGGCAAGATCGTGCGTCACTTACCATCGGGTTGGACGACACCAGAATTGCCGGAAGATGACTGACGCAGGATCGACCCGATGCGATGCTGTGCGGTGCAAGCTTGATGCCGCAGGCCAATCGCATCTCTTCCATGGCGTTGCTGACTTGGGCGCTCGCGCCATCGAAGTCCTGTGTGATCGTATCGATAGTTTGCCATGGGACACCATGCCAGACTTGATTGAGCGATACGTACGCTGTGGCTCGCAAGCCTGCAACGAACCCCTTTCCCCAGCACGCTGTGTGACGGCGGATCCAAACCGAGCCTCTGCGGCAACGCCCCTGATCGATCGAGAGACGACTGTGGCGCGCGGCGAAGCGATTATCGCAGCGGGCAAGGTGGCGGCCTTTGCGGTCGCTGGTGGCCAAGGCACACGGCTGGGTTGGAATGGACCCAAGGGCACCTTTCCTGCCAGCCCAGTGACCGGGAAACCACTCTTTCGATTGTTTGCCGAACAGATTTTGGCGGCGCAACGGCAGTACGACTGCACGATTCGGTGGTACATCCTTACGAGCGAAGCCAATACTGATGCGACGCAAAAATTCCTACTGGACAACCGCTGTTTTGGCTTGGATCGCGCGCAGGTCATGCTTGTGGTGCAGGGCATGATGCCCGCCTTCGATGCCACGACAGGAAAGGTACTGCTCGAATCGCCGGGGTTCGTGGCGATGAGCCCCGACGGTCACGGGGGATCGTTTGCCGCCCTGCATTGCAGCGGCGCGCTGGATCAGATGCAGGCCCGTGGTGTTGAAGTGTTGTCGTACTTTCAAGTTGACAATCCATTGGTGCGGGTGATCGACCCGCTGCTGATCGGTCTGCACGCAGATGAGTCACACTCGTCTGGTGAGTTCACCAGCAAGATGGTGCAGCGTTCCGGGCCAGATGAGAAGGTCGGCGTGTTCTGCCGCATCGGCGATCGCACCGGCGTCGTGGAGTATTCCGATCTCACGCCCGAACAGGCGTCGGCCACCGACCAGTCCGGGCAACTCCGCTTTGCTGCGGGCAATATTGCTGTGCACGCCATCGGCGTCGAGTTCGCCCAGTCCATCGCCGCGCGGGGCGAAGAGGCGCTGCCTTGGCACCGCGCCGACAAGAAGGTCTCGTGCCTGTGCCCCACCAGCGGCGTGGTCTTGACGCCAGACGAGCCCAATGCCGTTAAACTTGAGCGTTTTGTCTTTGATGCGATGGGGCAGGCTACGCGTCCGGCCATTCTCGAAGTGGAGCGAACCGAGGAGTTTGCACCGATCAAAAACGCCACCGGCATCGACTCAGCCGAATCGAGCAAGCAGTTACAGAGTGATCTCTATGGCACCTGGCTCGAGCGAGCGGGAGTCATCATTCCTCGCCGAGCCGACGGCCACGTCGACGCCGCCATTGAAATTTCACCCTTAACGGCCAGCATTGCTTCAGATTTGCAGGGCATGGCCTTGCCTGATGCGATCGCGTCGGGCAGCATGTTGGCACTCTAGATTAGGCTTCCTTCAATGCTGTTTCGCCTCTCAGTGCTGGCCATCATTGTGTGGGTCACTCTATTCGTTACGTCGGGGACATTTGCTGCACGCACGCAGGAAGAGTCATCCTCGACCCAACTGGTCAAAGACCCAGAATCTCTCAAGGGCGAGGTCGAACTCAAGGTCGAGAGCGGACTCGTGAAGTACGGCCCATGGGCGCTTTTTGGGGTAATCATGCTCGCAGGCGTTGGGATTCCTATCAGCGAGGAACTGCTGATCATTCCCGCCGGCTTCTTGCTCGAGCGTGGCATGCTGCCGCTATGGAGCACCATTGTTGCCGTCTGGCTTGGCGTGGTGTTGGCCGACACTATTTGGATGCTGCTGGTGAGACGCTTCTCGTACAAACTCCTCGGGATTCGGTTCTTTCGGCGGACCTTCCACCCGAGGCGTCTGTTGGAAATCAAGCGCATGCTCGACTCCCACGGGGCGTGGGTCATCATCATGGGGCGGGTGCTGCCTGCGGCGAGGACGCCAACTATTACCGCTGCAGGTCTCGCTCATATGCCCCTGGGACCGTTTCTCATCGGAGAGTGCATCGGTGCGACCAAGAGTATTGGTTGGCAACTCTTCGTTGGCTGGCTGATTGCCAAGGGCTTGGGAGATTCAATCTATGATCGTCATGTGCGGGATGCAGCACTCATCGGCGTGGGTGTTCTGCTGGCAATCCTGATAGCGTGGTGGATCCGGCGGCGGCGTAAGACTTCTAAGCGGCATCGGCCGCGGGCCAAAATGCGTTGGTTGAGAGAGGCCTGCCGGCCACCATCAGAACGCAGTACGAATAGCCCATGACCGAATTCATTCAGCAAAACGCCGAGTACCTTCCATGGGTCGTCTTCGCTCTGATCATGGCCAGCGGATTTGGCATTCCCATCAGCGAAGACATCATCATTATTCCTGCGGGCATCATTGTGGGCGAACAGATGCTTGGTCGCGACGTATGGCTTCCAACCGTGCTGATGGCATGGTTTGGCGTAGGTTTTGCCGATGTACTGTGGTTCACGTGGTGCAGTATGTTTGGTACACGACTCTTGCACCGCAGATTCTTCCGGCGATTTATGCACCCCAAGAGGCTCTTGCAGGCCAAGCACCAGTTCGATCAGCGAGGCGTGTGGTTGATCGTTGCGGCCCGATTCATCCCAGGCAGCCGTACCCCTGCCATCACGGTCGCGGGCTTGATGCACATGAAGGTGTGGAAATTCGCGATGGCGACTTGGGGTTGTGTGGCCATCTCGGCCCCAATGCAATTTAGCGTGGGTGTATTCATCGGCCGGGGCATCGCCTCACGGGACACATTTGGCACGATCCAGTGGATTCTCGCCGGCGTGGTACTAGCCATTGTGGTGTCACTTCTCGTGGTCGGGTTTGCACGCTGGCGGGCAAGCCGCACCGAGCCCCCACGCGCCAAAGCGGCTTGGCTGCGGCACTATCGCTGACCGGTCTTTCATGGCAGCCATTGTGGGTCGGCTGGTATCCTGCACGCCATGAGAACGGTCATCACCGGACAAATTGGCATCGACAAAAAACCCTACCTTGAGCAGGTGTGCGAAATGAGTGCGCATCGAGGCAAAAACATTGACCTGTTCAATGTGGGCGAGATGATGTATAGCGAGGGCCCCGACATTCGCCCTGGACGCATTCTTGATTTGCCGCTGAGCCGCTTGGCCTCGCTGCGTCGCGCAGCCTTCAAGGACATCATTGCCGAGACGGCGCCGGCTGATGACCACCCGGATGTCATCATCAATACCCACGCGACATTTCGGTGGCGGCACGGTCTGTTCAGCGCCTTTGACTTTGATCAGATGGCCAAGTTTCAGCCAGACATATTCATTTGCCTGCTGGACAACATCGAGATGGTGCATCACCGCCTCCATGCCGAGCACGAGATCGATGCCACCCTCAAGGATTGCATGGTGTGGCGAGAAGAAGAAATCCTCGCAACCGAATTGCTCGCCAATGCGATGGGATGTTCCGACCAGTTCTACATTCTCAGTCGTGGTCGTCAGATCGACACGCATGAAACGTGCTTGCGACTGGTCACGCGACCGGAGATAAAGAAGGTCTATCCGTCCTTCCCGATGAGTCATGTCGTCGATATGCCCGATGTACTCGATGAGATCGCTCGATTCCGTGATGCCTTGGCCAAACACTTCATTACGTTTGATCCAGCCGATGTCGATGAAAAGTTGCTACTTGATCGAGCAATCGAAGCGGCCAAAACTGGGCAGGACTGGATTGATGTGACCCCACACGCCTATGGCGGTCGAGAAGGTCAGGAACTCCGAGTCCGCGTGCGTGAAGTGCTCGACATCGCTGGCGATGTCGATGGGCAGATTTACATGCGAGACTTCAAGCTCATTGATCAGAGCGACATGATCGTGTCGCTCGTGCCAGAACTCCCGGGTGGAACTCCAGGGCTCTCAAGCGGTGTCGAGCGTGAATTGCAGCACGCATGGGAGCACACCAAGGAGGTCTATGTCGTTTGGAAACCCGCTAAGCCCCCATCGCCGTTCATTACGGAGACCGCGACCAAGATCTTCCCCGATGTGGGCTCGGCCTTGGAGTTTTTTGAATCCGAGCACATGTTTTCCGCTGGCAATCTCTTTGGTCACTGAGTGAACCATGGGTGAGCGACGCATCAAGCTCACGGTCGCCTACGACGGGACCTCCTTCTATGGGTGGCAGAAGCAGCATCCTCCAGATGAGTCGCCTCTTCGCACGGCGCAGGGCGTGCTTGAGGCGGCCGTTCGAGACGTTATTCGCGAGCCTGTGAGCGTGCATGGAGCGTCGCGTACCGATTCGGGTGTTCATGCCATCGGTCAAGTCGCCTCCTTTGACACGACGGCAACGATGGATGTCCAGCGCATGCCTGCGGCCATTTCATCGCGACTTCCGGATGATATTCGTGTGCTTGAAGCACAAGTGGTGCCGCGTGAATTCAATGTCATTGGCGATGTGGAGTCCAAGGGCTATCGGTATCGAGTGGCCTGGGGTCGTCGAGAGGCGCAAGAACGCCCACTCTTTGAGCGTTACTGGGTGTCGTGGGTGCCTTACGTACTGGACATTGATCTTATGAACACGGCGGCTCAGGATTTGATCGGACGACATGACTTTGCTGCTTTTACGCGGCTCAATCATGGGCGGGAGTCGACAGAGCGTCTAGTGTCGAATTGTTCGGTGCATGTCGAGTCCGATCGCACGTTGTGGATCGATGTTGAGGGCGAGGGCTTCTTGTGGAATATGGTTCGGATCATCGCCGGGACGCTCGTGGATATTGGTGCGTCTCGTCGAGCGGTTGACAGCATTCCATCCATCATTGAGTCGGGCGACCGCGCGGCGGCAGGCCCGACGATGCCTCCAGAAGGATTATGCTTGCAGTGGATTCGTTATGGCATGCCCGGGACAGGTCGGCAGAGGCAACTCGCCGCATCGCGGTTGCGGATGGAGCCGTGAATGCTTCTCACAACTGATTTACAAGCATGGGTCAAGCGAGATTTGGCGAACTTACAGCAGGAACGAAGTGCGCTCTTAGCGGTGCAGGACAGCGTGACCGCTCGTCGGCGTGCGGCGTTTCGATTACTTTTGGTCCAACAGTTATCAACGGCCATGGAGACGAACAATGTTGCGTTGATGATGCAATGTGCGGCGATGATTGATGTGCGTAGCCATGCGGATGTCTGGATTGAAACCGGCAATGACGCCTCGCGTGCATGGCTTGATGACACCAACATGCTGGCGAAGCATCCAGAGGAATCATTGGACCGAATTGCACAGGAAGCCTTTAGTGCTAGGAGGCTAGGCCCATCGCAGATCGGTGGAATTGGGGTCTTTCGTCGCGCGGTTGATCGTATGGAAGCATTCGAGTTTCCCTATCAAACCAAGCGTGCCTTTCGGTCCGGTGCCGAACAGTTGGCCGGCGAGCCAGCAGCATCAGAGGCTGTTTTGGAAGCACTCGCCGGAGCGATTGATGAACTGTCCGACAGCCTCGATGCTGGGAATCCACATGGACCTCGCCCATTGGTGCTTGCGCTGCGTGAGGTCGACCGACGTGTGTATGGACGCATGGCGCTGCTCGAAACGCAAGCAAGGTGGCTTTTGGCTTGCGAAGATCCGTGGACACGCCCAGAAGCATTGCAACTGCTTCGAACCATGCATCAGCTTGCGACGTTGCGAACTGCGCTGGCGACCGTGACCGACCGGCATCGCTTCGCGGGGATGAGCCAAAGCAGCCGGGATGAGGCCCTTGCTGTTGCCGAACTCATTGCCGCGGGCGGTGTGTCCAAATCACACGCTAAGCGGCTCAAAGCCTTGATTGCTGAGCGTGGCCAGTCAGGTGATGTGGCCGCGGCGCTCCAATCGATCAATTGGCCAGAGCGGGATCAGATGGCTCGACTGACGTGGCGACCAGGAGAGATGGCTGGCGAATCGGCATGGCGCCTCGTCGAGCGTGTCCGGGAATCTCAGGCCGTGACCTCGCCGGCACAAGTGGAAGCGGCCAGTGCCTCAGTGCAACGTGCCGCAGCTGAGGTGCTTCGCATCGTCGGGCGATGATCAAGTCGGGATACCATGCTGCTCATGGCACGTATGCTCGTATTTGGTCCGCACCCGGATGATCAAGAACTTGGAATGGGAGGCACGATTGCGCGCCTGGCTGCCGCGGGACATGATGTTGTTCTGGTGGACATGACCGATGGTGAGCCCACACCCTACGGTGATCCCGAAACGCGAGCGATGGAGGCCAGCAAGGCGGCGGACATTCTCGGTGTTCGGCGTGTGCAGGTCGGTCTTCGGAATCGATTTGTTGAACACACGATCGAGGCGAGGCACGCGGTGGCTGGCATCATTCGCGAGCATCAAGCTGATGTACTCTTCGTGCCCTTCACGGAGGATGCCCATCCTGACCATCGGGCCGTGACGCGAATTGTTGAGGACGCACGCTTTGATGCGAAACTGACCAAGATTGATTTGCCCGGGTCGCCGGTTTATCCGCGGTGGGTGTTTCACTATTACTGCACGCACCTGCGAATCATTCCTAAGCCATCTTTTCTCATGGACATCAGCGGCTTTGAGTCAGCCAAACGTGCATCCATTGTGGCCTATGAGTCACAGTTTGTGACACCTGAGCGAAATCGCGTCGTCGTGGATTGGATCGATGCAGCGGGGCGGTATTTCGGAAGTCGCATTGGCGTGGAGGCAGCTGAGCCCTTCTTCGCAGCAGAACCACTCGGGCTGACGGATGTCTCGTCGGTCTGTGGTCTGTCTTGACCTTAGGCGCCAGTGGATCCAAACCCGGCGCTACCTCGGTCAGTGTCGCCAAGTGAATCCATTTCTTCGATGTCGCACTGGGTGACGGGCGCCACAATCAACTGCGCGATCCGCATGCCGTGTTCCACGGTAAAGGCGGTCGAGCCGAGGTTGATCAGCGGAACGGACACTTCGCCCCGGTAGTCTTCGTCGATGGTGCCTGGGGCATTAGGCAGCGTAATGCCATGCTTGCTGGCAAGACCGCTTCGCGGACGAACTTGTCCTTCGTATCCGCTGGGCAGCGCGATGATGATGCCGATGGGAATCATTTTGATTTCGCCAGCCTCGATGGTCCGCTTCTCATCGAGGCAGGCATGTAAATCCATTCCAGCAGCGCCGGAGGATTGGTAGGCCGGCAGCATCGCGCCGGATCTGCATCGTTGTATTTGAAGGGTGGGAGCGACCATTGGTGGCGGTCACGGTAGCGTGCAGTTGCCGCCAGTGTTGAGATCAGCTGGCTTGATCAAGTCGCAGTCGTGACAAGTCAGCACAGGTTGTCACGATGGGTGGTTTTTCGGTGGTAGCGAGTTTGAGATCGATTTCAGTACATGGCAATTGTCACTTGTGAAAAAGATCACAGACTGTGGAGTTCGTGCAGAAGTTCATAGAGTTGTGTGGGTGCCCAACAATCGAGCGGGTCATATCCAAAAAATGCACAGACCCATGTGATTAGGCTGGAATCACATGGGCCTGCTGTGTGCTTGCATGGCGTGCGTCTGGGAACGCCAGAAAGCGGGCTGTGGTTGCCTTAGAAGCGTTCATGGCTTTCAGGCGGACCTCTCACAACCACCTATGGGCTCGGGGCGTTCTGGTGTGACTTGTTTTGGAAATTGTTGACAGATAGTGGCCGGCCACCGATCGCTGGTGCCTACGAGTTGGGTTTGGAGGAGATGGACCAAAAACTCCACCGGCCTCGTAATACGAGGCCGGTGGAGGAGAGAGAGGAGAGGAGAGTCAGAGGAGAGAGAGTCAGAGAGGAGAATCCTGCGAAGGAGTGTTTCTTTCAGAGGGGGTTTGAATTCCCTGGCTCACTCCCAACTACGGGGTTCGCGCCCCTGTGTTTGCCGCTCTGCCCATTATTTGTGTGAATAGATTCCCCGTGCAGGCCAAATTGCCCGTAGCGAGGCCAATAGTGAGGTTTTTTGTCCCAAAAAAGCGATTCGAAGCCCGAAGATCGCCGGTGCATTGTGACCACATGAGAGCCATTTGGTCAAATGGAGTAGGCACCCCCCCGAACCTCGAAAGCAGCAAGAGCAGGTCATTGATGTGGCCTCTAGGCCATCAGTTTGCGGAGTCAGTCACGCATCATCTTGTTGTCTACGGCCTCTGGGGCCTCAGATTCATCCTCCCCCCCGATCATCCCGATGCCTACCGAGGCGGCAAAGCCCACCAGCACCAAACCAAGAGCGGAGGCAATCTGGCCTGGTGTGGGGGTGAAGTGCGCTGTTGGCCAGTGGTGGGGCTTGATCGATCCGTCTTCGAGCATGGTTTGCGTGGTGACTCGGCCGCGGATCAGTTCACCCACTTCAGGTTGGCGTGGCGCTGCAAAGGGCCACAGTCCCAGTACGGCCCCCACGAGCAGGCCCAGTAGCACGCCCAGGGTCGCTTGGCGTGCGTGGTCCAAGCACCACTTCACGGCGTTGGAGACTCCAACGACTCCCACGACAGCGCCGATGCCAACGGGAATGATGATGGCCAGCGGCGTGGCGAGGTCACCGTCACCGCTCAGGGCGGCCATGGTTTCTTCAATGGCACCCAGAATGATCAAGTATTGCCCGAGGATGAGTAGCACATAACTTCCCGAGAGTCCTGGCAGCACCATTGCGGCGCCTGCGATGAGTCCGGCCAGCGCGAGTATTAACCAATTACTTTCACCACCGCTGGCTGCAATGCCGGACCACTGCACGATCGCAATCGCGATCATTGCAAGGATGCCTACGACGAATCCGACGATGCCTGGGATGCGAATGGGATGCAGCAGTCTCCACAGCAGCGGCACGCCGCCGAGCGTCAGGCCCAGAAACAAGCTGAACATGACCCACCGGTGGTTGTGTACCAGATCGCGGAGGGTTCCTGCGCCAAGCAGGATGGCCATGCCCGCACCGAACACAATCAGTGTCAGGGTTGCGATGGGCGTGACGGACCATCGAAACGTCGTCACCCGTGCCACTGCATCGACAAAGCGTCGATACACGCCTGTGGCCAGCAGCATGGTGCCACCACTGATGCCCGGCACCAGATTGGCCAGCCCCATCAAGACGCCACCAATACAGCATCGCACCAGCACCAGCGGGTTCATTATTTGTGGTGGGTCGCTCATGGCGGCGAAGCGTAACGGAAGTGGTGAGACCGCACTACAACTCCGCAACCAGATCCGCACAAGACACGCTTTACGGATCGATGCCGCCGTAGGCCTCGAGAATCGTCTCTCGGCCTCATCGCACTGCACAGTTCCCTTCTGGGAAGCCGAATGATTCGGGCACGGTGTAGTTGGGAAGCAAACTCGGTGAGTTGCGCGACGGCAGCGCCAAGATCAAAGTCGCCGCTACCCACCAATGGCCGACATACCCCGATCAGGCTGCTTGAAGTCGGCTTGGCCGATGCTGTGGCCGGACTGCTTGGTCCAAGTGGCATTGACGAGGAAATCGGCAAGGTCTCTGGGCGTTCCGCCGCCTCGCAGTATCGGTCGGATATCCCACTCGGTATTGCTGAACAAACATGGTCGCACCGCACCCTCGGCGGTGACTCGCAGGCGATTGCAGGCGCGGCAGAAGGGGCGGGTGACGGGCGCTACTAGGCCGATTCGACCAGGCGAGCTGTCGGCGAAGTGATAGTTGCTCGAAGTGCTGTGGAGATTGGTCGAGTCTTGGGCGATGAGTGCATGGCGTTCCTCGATGGAAGCGCGGACCTCCGATTCGGACACGACGCGATCGGGCTGCCAGCCTCGGCCAGAATCCAATGGCATGAACTCGATAAAGCGGATGTCGAGATCGCGATCACGCGCCAAGTCCGCAAAGTCGGCGAATTCGTCGTCGTTGACTCCACGCATCGCCACGACGTTGATTTTGGGTCGCGGGAATCCGGCATCCCGCGCCGTTTCAATCGACTGCAGTACGCGGCTCACGGTGGTGCCCGAACGCGAGATCTCGGTCATGCGGTCCTCTCGCAGCGTGTCGAGACTAAAGGTGAGCCGGCTGAGACCAGCAGCCCGCCACCGCTCGGCCGTGTGTTTGTCCAACTTCCAGCCATTGGTCGTCATCGCCACATCGTCGAGGTCGCGCCGACCCAGTTCGGCGATCACCGAGTTCAAGGCAGGATAGAGCGTGGGCTCGCCCCCAGTCAGGCGCACCTTTCGGATACCCAGCGACATGGCGGCGTCCACGATTTGCAGGTACTCGGTGGCCGATAGCAGTGATCGCTTGGGCAAGAAGTGATCGTCGGGCTCCATGCAATAGATGCACCGAAAGTTGCAGCGATCGGTGATGCTCAGTCTGAGGTCGTGAATCGTTCGCCCGTGGGAGTCGTGGAGCACGCCTATTTCTCGTGCCTCGTGAGGGGCGATCGGGGGCGGGGAGGACTTCGGGGGAGTGAGTTGGGGAAGTGGGCGGTCCATTACAGAGGCATGATAGGTGGTCATGGTGGATTGCTGATCATCGGCATGGGTACACTCAGGCGATGCAGAGATTCAGAGCCCTTGGTGTATCGAGCAGCGTGGGGTGGGTGATGGCGCTGGTTGGATGCGCTACCCACGGGCCAGCCACTGATCGACCGCTGCCGCCGGATCACCCGAGGGTCTACACCGCGGACCACACCAGCACGCCCATCGTCGTTGATGGCCTGCTCGATGAGCCCGCGTGGCAGCGAGCGTCGTGGACGGCAGACTTCATCGATATCGAAGGCGACACCAAGCCTACGCCAAGGCATCGCAGCCGCGCCAAGATGTGCTGGGATGATGAGTACTTTTACGTCGCGGCGGAACTCGACGAGCCGGATTTGTGGGGCGTGCTAACTGATCGCGATGCAATCATCTATCACGACAACGACTTCGAAATTTTTATCGACCCAGATGGCGACCGCTGCGAGTATGACGAGTACGAAATCAACGTCCTTGGAACCGAGATGGACCTGCGCATGTCGCGTCCATATCGCAACGGGGGGAATTACGACTTGACATGGGACTTTGAGGGCGTGCGTTCTGCGATCGCGTTGCGTGGCACGGTCAATGACCCCTCCAACCGCGACAGTGGATGGACGGTTGAAGTGGCCATTCCATGGTCATCCATGGCCGATACCGCAAATGTCCCGTGCCCACCCCGGGCGCGAAATACATGGTGGGTGAATTTCTCCCGCGTGCAGTGGCGGTCCGACGTTATTGACGGTCGCTACCACAAGATCAAAGATCAGCGCGAGGACAACTGGGTCTGGTCGCCGCAGTCAGCCATCGACATGCATCGCCCCGAGTATTGGGGGCTGGTGCAGTTCATCGCCTCGGAGTACGGGGCTGACGGATTCAGCGTGCCAGTCGATGCGGCTGCCCGCAGCCAGATGCGGCGGTTGATCGCAGCGGTTGAGCAATATCAGTCAACCCATAGTTACGCTCCCAACACGTTGTCGGATCTGCCCATCGCCAACCAACTCGATGCCAATCTCCCAGAACCGGTCGTCGCATCCATCGATGATCGCGCCGTCATCGTGCAGTCGTATCGGTCGCCAGCAGGCATGCGGCGATTGGTCTGCGACGAGTTTGGCTGTCTGCACGACACTGATTCGAGATAGCGACGAACCTACCAATTTCGTGTAGCCCTTTGGCAGCGAGCATGCTGGTTTTTGACATCCACGTATAGGGTGCGGGCACCGCCTCAATGCGGTGAAGGGATGTTGCAGATATGGCTGGAATGACCACCGCCGTCGCGATGACGGCTGCGCTCTTGATGCGCCAAGGGGATTTGATTCGTGTTCCTCAGGATCACTGCAGCGTGCAGGCGGCGATCGATGCCGCTGTGGACGGCGATACGGTGCTGCTAGCCAAGGGCCTGCACGATGGTGGGATCGACTTTCATGGCAAGGCGATCACGGTGCGAGGCGAATTCGGCGCCGAGTTCACAGCACTTCGCGGTGGGTCGCCGGTTATTCGGTGCACTTCTGGCGAAGGTCCGGACACGATCATTCGAGGTTTGACGATCGTTGGTGGTCGGGGCCACGTAGATCAAGACGGCGTGACGCGAGGTGGAGGGCTGTGGCTCTATGAGTCTTCGCCGCGGATCGAATTGTGCTTGATTGTCGGAAATAGCGCGCAGTTAGCCGGGGCCGTAATGGTTACGGGTGGCGCGCCGGTGTTCGAGAATTGTTGGTTTCACGACAATCCATCGACCAGCGGGGGGCCTGGCATCGTTTGTGATCACACCGCGCCGCGCTTCGTGCAATGTGGATTCCACGAGGATGGCGTGGGCTGGATCGACGCAGGGGTAGTTGACATTCGCGCCGACTGCGATGCGCCCGGAGGGGCGTGTTGCCTAGGAGGATCGTGTGTCCAGACGACGAACATGGCGTGCGGCGACGCAGGCGGATTCTGGCACGATGGAGCGGCTTGCGGCAGTGGTGTCTGCCCGCAACCGTGCGTGGGTGATACGAATGCCGACCGCCGCGTGAATCACACCGACCTTTTTAATGTGCTCAACAGTTGGGGGATGTGTCAGCGATAGGGTGCCACATGGCCACGCATGTCGAATGCTAAGAGTTTTCTCGCACGCTGCAGATTGCGGCATAGCGGCAGTTGTCACGGCATCCGCTTGTGTTCAGGAAGCAGAGCCTGTTTAGTTCACGCTCGGACCAAGACGTCATCGCCCTGAACCTGCACCTCATAAACGCGCAGCGATTTGTCGGCAGGAGGATCGCCTGCTTGTCCATCGGTCAGTCGGAATGAAGCGAAGTGCACCGGGCACACGATGAAGTCACCATCGACATAGCCACCGTCACAAAAGGATGCTTCGGCATGCGTGCACATGTCATTAACGGCGTGCACCGTGTCTCCGCGTCGGACTAATGCGATGGCCTCGCCGTTCAAATCTGCACAGATCGGTTGGCCTTCGGGAAGGCTCGACAGAGACGCAATTCGTATGAAGTCAGTCATGGGATCGAGGCTTTCGTCCAATCGTAAGATTGGTCTTTGCCGCAAAGTTCTTTGGGTCGAATTTTCCGGTGAAGTCTAGATCGAGTTTGGCGGCTTCACTCATCATGTCGGGCGTCCACTCGGGCGTCCAGACGATGTCGACCGCGACGCCACTGACACCTTCAACTGCAGCGACGGCTTGTTCGACTTGCTGAGGAAGCAACTCAGCCACTGGGCAGTTTGGCGTCGTGAGGGTCATGTCGATGTGCACGCCACCTTGCTCATCGATGCGAATGTCATAGATGAGTCCAAGCTCATAGAGATTCACGGGAATCTCGGGATCCCGCACCGTACGGATGGCATCAATGATGTTGTCACGCATCGCGTCATCCGAAGACATCAATGATTCTCCGCAGTGCTGTTTCGGCCGCTTCCAGTTCAGATTCGGTGTTGTAGAACGATGGCGAGAGTCTTGCGGTGGCCGAGACGCCGAACCGTGCCATGGTTGGCTCGGCGCAGTGATGCCCTGCACGAATGGCTACGCCGTGTCGATCGAGCATGGCGCCGATGTCGGCCGGATGCATGCCGTCGATCAGAAATGACACGACGCCGGCGCGTTCGGATGGTTCGCCGACCAGCCGCACGCGATCGATCGACGTTAGACGGGTCACCGTATCGGTCAGCAAGGACCGCTCACGATTGGCGATAGTGGCCATGCCGATGTGCTGCAACCAGTCGACCGCCGCACCAAGCCCGATGGCACCCCCGACGTTGGGGGTCCCCGCTTCGAACTTCCAAGGCACGGAGTTCCACGTGCTCTGCTCAAAGGTGACGGTACGAATCATGTCGCCGCCACCTTGCCACGGCGGCATGGCTTCAAGCAGTTCAGGCCGTCCGATCAAGCCACCGATGCCAGTGGGCCCGAACATTTTGTGGCCACTGAAGGCCAGAAAGTCGCAGTTGAGTTCGGCCATGTCCACGGGCATGTGTGGCGTGAGTTGTGCGGCATCGACCAGCGTGGCGATGTCCTGACATCGAGCAAGTTCACATATGTCTGCGATGGGTGTAACGGTGCCAATGGCGTTGGACACTGCTGTCATAGAGATCAGGCGGGTTCGAT
Organism: uncultured Isosphaeraceae bacterium; assembly: GCA_964524945.1. Taxonomy (GTDB): domain Bacteria; phylum Planctomycetota; class Phycisphaerae; order Phycisphaerales; family SM1A02; genus UBA12567. The sequence continues at coordinate 3,061 of CAZGFN010000047.1, read as the reverse complement.
CGGTGATCGCAGCGGCAACGGCGTCGAGCATGAGATCCCCTGTGTCGAGCACATCGACGACCGTAAGCACAGTTCCAATGCGCTGGCACAAAAGTTGCCAAGGCACAATGTTGGCGTGATGTTCCAATGCCGAGATGAGGATTTCATCCCCAGCTTTCAGGTTGGCTGTCGCCCATGAGCCAGCTACCAGGTTGATGGCCTCGGTGGTGCCACGGGTAAAGACCAGTTCCGCTGTGTCGGCGCCGAGGAAAGCGGCGATGCGTCGTCGCGCGTCTTCATAGGCGGCGGTGGCTTCGCCTGACAGCGTATGGACACCCCGGTGCACATTGGCTGGAAACTGAGATTCGTATGTTGTGACTGCGTCGATGACCGGTTGAGGTCGAGGCGTTGTGGCGGCATTGTCTAGATAGACAAGTGAGCGATCATGGATCGTGCGATGTAGGGCTGGTATTGACTCGCGAATGGCCTGGAGATCGGGGTAGGGCGAATTCGTGGGGGCCTCGGTCACAGCGACAAGATTCCGTCGTCGAGCATTTCGGCACCGGGAAGCTGCGCTAGGATGCGGCGAGCAAGGTGCGCGCGAAGCGCTGGCACCGGTACTTCATTGATGACTTCGGCGGCGAATGCCCAGGCGAGCAACGCCCGGGCGGTTGGCTCGGGCACGCCTCGTGCTCGCAGATAAAAGAGCCCGCCGGGGTCAATCTCGCCGGTCGTGGCGCCGTGCGTGCACTTGACGTCGTCGGCATAGATTTCCAGTTCGGGCCGACTCCACGACTTGGCAGTGTCGCTGAGCAACAGGTTGCGGCTGGTCTGTACGGCATCGGTGCCGTGCGCGCCGTGGTTGACGAAGATTCTGGCCGCGAAGGACGCAGTGCTGGAGTCGGGCAGGAGATGCTTGAAGATTTCGCGAGTGGTGCAGTTTGGCGCCATGTGGGCTACTCGCAGGCGTGAGTCAATGTGCCGTGTGCCGTCGCCGATACCAAAACCGCGAATGGCAGCGTGGGCGATTTCGCCATCTAGTGAGACGTGCGCGAGTGTTCGGACGAGTTGCCCCCCAATGGTCAGGACGACCGACTCAAACGTACTGTCCGCATCCTGCTTTGCGGCAATGGCGCCAAAGTGTTGCGTGTCATCGCTGTCCTCAACGAGTCGAGCATGATCGCAGTGTGCACCCTGTCCCAGTTCGACTTCGGTCATCGGCAGAACCATGGCCCTCCCGGTTCCGGCCCACGTTTCCAGCATGCACGCTCGAGCGTTAGTGCCGAGTCGAATGATCAGTCGCAGTGTGGACACGATCGGGTCGGCTGTGGGGGCGGTCAGATGAATAATGTGAATTGGATCCACCAGCACTTGGCCATCTGGCACTTCTAGCACCACGCCATCCTCGACCATGGCCGTTGCCAGCTGTGCAAACGGGTCATCTTTGAAGTCGGCGACGCGATCGAGTTCGGTTTCGTCGAGCATCGGCCCGAGCAGACGTAGCCCATCAGGCAGCGGCGAACTGTGAGAGGGGTCGAACCGACCGTTGACGAACACGAGTCTCGCGCCCGTTCCTTCGATATCCAATAAGGCAAGCAATTCCTCATCGGCTGTTGCGATGGGGGCTGGATGCCAGTGGGTGTCGGCGAGCGATCGAAGATCGCAATAGCGGAAGGCCTCGTCACGGCGGTTGGGCCAACCAATTTCTTTGGCCCGTTTGTAGGCGGCAGTACGGACCTCTTTCAGCGACATGGCTGCAAGCGAGTCGATCGCATTACAGAGTGGGCATGTGTTGTCTGCGGTATCAATGCACATGGTCAGGCGCCTGCAGCGACCTCCTCTTCGATCCAACTATAGCCCTTCTCTTCCAATTCCAAGGCCAGTTCCTTACCGCCGGTTCGGACGATGCGCCCATGGAGCAGCACGTGTACGAACTCAGGAACGATGTAGTCCAGCAATCGTTGGTAGTGCGTGATGACTAGGAAGCCGCGTTCAGGACTTCTTTGTTGATTCACACCGTCGGCAACGATTCGCAAGGCGTCGATGTCTAAACCAGAATCGGTTTCATCCAGAATAGCCATGCGGGGTTCAAGCATCGCCATCTGGAAGATTTCTGTGCGCTTCTTTTCGCCCCCAGAGAAACCCTCGTTGACCGGGCGGTCAAGAAGGGCGGGGTCGAGTTCCACCCAGGCGGCTTTCTCCTTGACGAGTTTGAGGAAGCCATAGGCATCGAGTTCGTCAAGTTTGCGGTGGGCCCTGATCGAATTGACCGCTGTGCGAAGGAAGTACTTGGTGCTCACGCCGGGAATTTCAATGGGGTACTGAAACGCCAGAAAGATGCCTTCGCAGGCACGCTCTTCTGGGTTCATGTCCAGAAGATTCTTGCCGTCGAGCAGGACACTTCCATCGGTGACTTCGTAGGTTTCCTCGCCGGCGATCACGCGGGCCAAGGTGCTCTTGCCTGAGCCGTTGGGACCCATGATCGAGTGCACTTCCCCCGGATTGATCGTTAAGTTGATCCCCTTGAGGATCTCGACACCTTCGACACTGGCGTGCAGATTTTTGATTTCAAGCAGACTCACGGTGCGATCCTTCTGTCGGGGTCAGCCGACACTGTTTTCGAGGCTCACCGCGAGCAGGGCGCGGGCCTCAACAGCAAATTCCATGGGTAGTTCCGCTAGCACTTGCCGGCAGAACCCGTTGACGATCATTGACACTGCGTCTTCGGACGAGATGCCGCGTTGATTGCAATAGAAGATTTGATCCTCGCCGATCTTGGTCGTTGAGGCTTCGTGTTCGATCTGGGCGGTGGGGTTCTCGACCTCGATGATCGGGAAGGTGTGTGCGCCGCAGTCACTTCCCATGAGCATTGAGTCGCACTGCGTGTAGTTGCGTGCGTTGGTCGCGCCGGGGGGGATCTTGACGAGCCCGCGGTAGGTGTTATGTCCACGACCTGCGCTAATGCCTTTGGAGACGATGTTGCTGCGGGTACGTTTGCCCACATGGATCATCTTGGTGCCCGTATCGGCCTGCTGGTAGTTGTTCGTCAGCGCCACCGAGTAGAACTCGCCGACACTGTCAT
>CAZGFN010000046.1:0-20010 GCA_964524945.1 uncultured Isosphaeraceae bacterium | reverse complement strand
CTCCTCCAGCAACCCCACGATCCAAGCATGCACACTTGAAGGCAACACAGCCAGCTCAGGCGGTGGCTTGTATTCAGACAACAGTACGCCCCGCCTCTTCATGAGCCACTTCTGCACCAATCTGCCTGATGCAATTGCCGGACCAATCTGGCCATGGAGTTGGTATTACCTCTGGGACGACTGCGGCGATTGCAATGGAAATGGCATTGCCGATGCGCAGGACATCGCCGACGGCACTGTGACTGATATCGACCAGGACGGCCTTCCTGATGAGTGTGAGTTCGACTGCGACTCGGATGGCATCACCGATCCGATCGAGATCTGGTTTGGCACGCAATCTGACATCGATGAAAATGGACTTCCAGATGATTGCGAGGACTGCGACGGGGATCTGATTCCTGACGTTATGGCCATTGAATTGGGGCTTGCCCTCGACTGCAACGGCAACCTCCACCCGGATGCCTGTGATATCCAAGAAGGCATTGCTTTCGACTGCGATGCCAACGATGTGCCCGATGCGTGTGACATCCAAGCCGATCCAAGTTTGGACTGCGATCAAAGCAACTCGCTCGATTCGTGTGACATCATGGGCGATTCTGGCCTTGACTGCGACGGAAACGGCAGCATCGACACCTGCGAACTGTTCGACAACCCGGATCTAGACTGCAACATCGACACCATCCTCGATGCCTGCCAACTCGATGACCCCCTGCTCAACTGTAACTCCAACACCGCCCTCGACTCGTGCGAAGTTGCCGATGGCACGGCTGAGGATGTGAACAGCAATGGCGTTCCTGACGAGTGTGATTGCTTGGCCGATCTCAATGGCGACGACATTGTCGGCGTCGATGATCTGCTGCTGGTGGTCAGTCAGTTCGGACTCGTTGGTGGCTCGGCGGACCTCAACTACGACGGTGTGGTCGGAGTCGAAGATCTCCTAGAACTCATTTCCCAATGGGGGCCCTGCGAGATCTGATCACGCTAGGCCTCCGAGGCGAATGCTCCAACGGGGTGGGCGCGATGGCATCAACCGAGATCAGCGATGCTGCCACGGAAGCTGGTCGAGGTTGACGTTGCCCCCTGACAGAATCACACCAACACGGGCACCCTCTGGAATGCTGCACGCCGAACTGAGCATCGCCGCCAAGACCGTGGCGCTGCTTGGCTCAACGAGCAGTTTGGCTCGCTCCCAGAGCAAACGCATGGCATGCGTGACTTCGTCATCGCTGACGGTCACAATCCCGTCAAGATGATCGCGGAGGATTCCAAAGGTTAAGTCACTCAGACTTGTGAGCAACCCGTCGCAGATGGTGTCAGGAGCGGTCTGTGGAATCAGTTCGCCCGCCCCAAGCGATCTCGCCGCGTCGTCGGCTCCGCTGGGCTCGGCGCCAACGAGCATGGCGGCAGGCAAGAGCACGCTTGTTGCAAGGCACGTACCGGACATCAACCCCCCGCCTCCAACTGGTGCTACTACCGCATCAAGCGGTCCAGCATCCTCGATGAGTTCAACCGCCGCCGTGGCCTGCCCAGCAATGATGCGAGGGTCGTCATAGGGATGAATGAACTCCGCCCCGGTATCGGCGATCACCGTGGCCGCGGTCGTCTCACGAGCTTCGAGTGTTGGCTCGCACGGCACGATCGTGCCGCCATAACCCTCGACGGCACGACGCTTGACCGCCGGTGCAGTCGTGGGCATGACGATCCAAGCCGGAATGTCCCGCTCACGGGCCGCCCGCGCCAGGGCCTGGGCATGGTTGCCGCTTGAATGCGTACATACGCCCTTGACAGCCTCCTGATCCGAAAGCGACCACACAGCATTGCTCGCCCCGCGGAACTTGAACGCCCCCACTCGCTGTAGGTGTTCGCACTTGAAGAACAGATGACGCCCAGCCATGTCGTCGAGCATCGAGCACGTCATGACCGGCGTGCGATGCACCACATCGGAAATGCGATCGTGGGCTGCTCGGATGTCGTCGATGGACGGCCGAAGCTTCATCGCGTTGCAAACGCGAAGATTCGACGGAGTGCCAAGAGCGATGCGGCATCAACCAGCGGCGCATCGTGCGCCGCTGCAATCTCTACCACTTCGCGGACGTTGTCAGCCACCATCGTTCGTGTGGCGTGCTTGGCTTCGTCCACCTTGGCGTAGGTGCGGGCGTTCTCTTCATCCGTCACAGACGAGGTCATCTCAACACTCGCCGCGATGGCGCCACCTGGATTGGCGATGAAGTCCGGCACAACCGGCACGCCCCGACTATGCAGCGCGTGCCGCGCCGACATCGTGCACGGGTTGTTCGCCCCTTCAACCACTACTCCAGCCCGAATGCGATCTTGATTATCGGTATCGATCACGTCCTGTACCGCACAAGGAAAGAGTATATCGGTCTCTTCCCACAATACATCAGCGATGGGTAGTTGCTGGTGCCCTTCGTTGATGAGGTGCTCGCGAGTCGTACGGAAGTCCATCTCAGCAATGGCGTCGAGCAGTACACCCGAGAGTGGCTTGTGCAGCCGCCAAGCGCCATCGATGCGAGGGTCGGCAATCGTCGTCACGCATCCGCCGAGTTGGGTGAAATACCGGCACACCGCCGCGCCCATCGCGCCAATGCCCTGCACCGCTGCAGTAGCGCCCACTGCATTGCAGCCGCTCGTTTCCAGCCAAGTGGCGGCCGCCGTTGCGACACCAAGCCCCGCTATACCCTCGACGTCATAATCAGTCCCGCCTTGCTCAACAGGCTTTCCGGTAAAGCATCGCGTCGTCCCCAACTCGTCAATCGCCCACTGACAGTGGCGTGGGTCGCCGCCGAGGTCGTATCCCAGACCACCCCATAGTCCGCCGTTGTCGTAATGGCACGGCCAGGCCAGCCGCACGAAGCGTCGGTAAAGACGCTCAAAACCTTCTGCTTGTGGATCGGCACGCAAGCCTGATTTTGCACCGCCAGTGGCCAGCCCTACAGCGGCATTCTTGAGCGTCTGTGTCCGCGCCAGTCTGGTGATTTCGTCCTTGGTCACCGTAGAGGTGATGCGGGTGCCGCCCTTTCCCACGCGACCAAGCGGACCATCCTTCACGGCCAAGGTCGACCAGACAATCACATGACCTTCGACGCCCAGTTCGGGGTCGCGAATAGTCATCTCACATTCTGGTTCCAGTGCATCGAAGGCCCGCTGGCGTTCGTGCAACTCCTCCAGGAAAACCGCGTCACTCATTGATCAAACTCCGTTGGCTCTCAGCATCACCGCCCAAGCTGGCAGCACATTGCGAAGCACAAATCGACGCCGCACATCCATGTTGGTTGAAAGATCTCGAAGGAACCCACGGTGACGGCGGGCATTGCCCTGCCACGGTCCAGGGATCGTGCATCGAATCGATGGCAAAGCGGCATACTCAAAATAGGCAAGCGTCCCCCCGGGCGAGAGCAGCGACTTGAGCTGATCGAGAATGCGTTCGGCAATGCTGGGTGGAAAGGAGTTGAACGGCAGTCCGCACACGATCGTCGTATACGACGATCCGATGTCCGCATCTTCGATACATCCCTCGATAACTCGTGCCGAACGCCCCTTGGTCACGTCGCTCCAAGGACCCACCACACTCTCTCGGAGCCGCTGGCAAAACCTTGGGTTGAGTTCGACGATGTCCGCTTGCCCACCTTGGGGCAGTCGCTCGAGAATCTTGCCGGTAAAGGCTCCAGTCCCTGCACCGACCTCTAATACTCGGTCGGCGCACCCATTGCTCCCAATGGTGCTGGTCATTTCTCGCGCGAGATAACGGCCTGATGCCGCTAGGGCACCGACTTCCTTACGACGTCGCATTGCCTCGATCAGAAAGCGAGCCATGCTGAAAACTCCGCGTTTAGGCCGAAGCCTTGCAGGCGGTGGTAGCCGCCTCGGACTGCTCGACAAGCGTGTCAAACGTCTTTGGATCTTCAATCGCAATCTGACTGAGCATCTTACGATTCAGCGCGATTCCAGACTGAGACAGTCCGTTCATGAAACGGCTGTAGCGTGTGCCCCGCATGCGACAGGCCGCGGAGATGCGGGTAATCCAGAGGCGACGGAAGTCACGTCGACGTGCGCGGCGATCGCGATATGCAAACTGACCGGCGCGAAGCAACGCGACCTTGGCCTGCTGCTTATGACGATGCTTGGTGCCCCAATAGCCTCGGGCAGCGCGGAGAATGCGCTTCCGGGCCTTGACGGTGGCCGAACCTTTGCGAACGCGTGGCATAACGATGTACTCCTTCGCCCGAGTCGGGGGGTTGGCTTACGCCCAACCACTTCACCCGATGACGGATCGTTGGCAATAGATGAACTAGTTGTCCGAGGACTCCGACTTGGACGGGCTGCTGTCAGCGGCCACGATTCGGCGATGCAACATACGAGCAGCCCGATTGACATCGGCTGAGTGCGCGTAGTTGGCCTTGCGGTAGGACCGCATCAGTGTGCCGGACTTGTGGCTTCGAAGGTGACCGCCGAATGCAGGCTTGGACTTGACGCGGCCGGACTTGGTAATCCGGATCCGCTTGAGCAGTCCTTTGTTGGGCTTATTCTTGGGCATCGGTGGCTCCTCAAAGGCAGTGCCTGCATCGGCAGGCGAGCCACGCAGTGTAAAGGAGCTAGGGCGAGGGTTCAAGGCGTGAGCGGAGGAGCCCCGTCTCAATCCGCCCATTCAGTGTGCTAAGAAGAGTTCCACCGGGGCTGGCCCCTGCCCAGAATCGACCCGCCAGATGCCATCGCCGGCCATTACGGCCGAGGGCAGATCCACGGTGCGACCGTCAGAGAAGACCACGCTCGGGCGGTCGATCAGTCGCTGATGCCATCGGGCATCCTTGATGGCGGTGGGATAGTCCATGCCCTTGATCATGCCCTCGAGGGCCGGGTTGCAGTCGCCTGCAAGGATGACCGCCCCATGCCGCAACCTAGGCAGTTGATCGATGCGGATCACCGCTACAGAGAATCCATCGCCGCCAGCCCCGGGACGACGCGGATTTCGGCGGCAGTTGGGATCGCAGTATTGATTGGCCACCACAGTGCCCAGGTCGACCATGCCAACAGCATCATCCCGGTGGCCCATCAAGGACCCGATCTCTGGAGCTGCTTCTCGAACTGGCGTGTCGCCAGTTGCTTCTTGGAAGGCCGAAATACCCGCGTGCAGTTCGCTGAGATTGCGACGCGCACCGTTGGACATTGACCGCTGACGCGTAGTCGCGGCAAAGGACCAGATTGTTGCTACAGCCATCGCCAGAACGGCCGCAACGGCCAGACCTTCGGCAATGCGGAAGCGAAGTCCGCGCCCCATCATGACCGGATGGTTGTCCATGCGAAGGCGATCCTGTCGATCGGCTTCGGCTCGGTTGATACGCGCCATCGTCGCATCGACCAGCGTGCGGCAATCTTCATCGTCCAATGGCTGGGCCGGATAGGCATCGAGGTGTGACAGCAACGCAGCTGCTGCTTCGAGCCGAGCCTGCTCGGCGGAATCAACTGTCGCAGCCGATGGATCGAACCCTGCGGAGGCAAGTTGGTCGACGATGCGGGCGTCTTCACGGGATAGTGATGGTGGGGTGCGGTCAGAGGCGTTCATTGATCGAGTCCTGACTCGTCTTGGTTGAATCGACGCCACGCGTCGGCGAATGCGGCAACTGCTGCATGCAATCGACTCTTGACTGTTCCCAGCGGAATCTGCAGGGTTTCGGCGATCTGGTTGTAACTCATTTTTTGGAAGTAACTCAACAGCAAAATCTCTCGGAGGTGGTGCGGAAGCCCATCAACTGCATCACGCACGCGAGTCGATAGTTCTTCGCCCTCGGGGGCGGCGGATGGATCGGCAGATTGGCACTCGATCAAATCGATCATGCCAATGCCGTCGCCATCACTTGATAGTGGAGCCGAAAGTGACAAGGCCCGGCGGCGTGCCTGACGGCGATGCCAATCACGGGCCTTGTTGACGGCGATCGTGTAGAGCCACGGCTTGAAACGCCGCGATAGGTCAAAGGTGTGGGCAGATTGGTGGACCTGTAGGAAGGCTTCTTGAAAGACGTCCTCAGCCGTGGCCCTTGATCCAGTCACGCGCACCAGATAGGGAACCAACTCGCGGGAGTATCGATCGACCAGAAGGCGAAACGCCTCGTCGCTGCTGCCGGCCAAATGAGCCTCCAGCAGGGCCTCGTCACTTGCGGATGTCAGAGACTGCACGGCGGACACACACTCCGGGGCCGCCCTGCGCGACCGGCTCGTAGCCCATGCCCGAATATCCTCGGACACGACGCGGGCGATCATAGCGGAGGTCTGCAGTGGTTGACACTGCAGAAGCGAAGGCATGACGTCCATGGCGGTCATATCAGCCCTACCCCCCCATAGGGCAACAGGTTCGGGCACACCTGTAGATTCGGCCATTCCAATTGACTTCGTACTAATTGCAATCGTCAAGAGCCCCTCACGACCCCAAAATGCGGCCTAAGCCGTGCTACCATTCCCCCCATAATGGGCGTTCCAATTAGTCAAATGTGGACCGTAGCCAGTTATGTGCTTGGCCAGCGACTCCGTGGACACCGCAAATACCCACTGGTGCTCATGCTCGAACCGCTATTTCGCTGCAATCTGGCCTGTGCTGGCTGTGGGAAAATTCAGTACCCAACCCACATTCTTCGCAAGAATATGGCCTTGGAAGATGCGCTCCGCGCCGTCGATGAATGCGGCGCCCCGATGGTGTCCATCCCTGGTGGCGAGCCGCTGATATATGAGCATATTCGCGAGCTGGTGCAGGAATTGGTCAAGCGAAAGAAGTACATCTACCTGTGCACCAATGCCATCCTGCTCAAGGAGAAACTTGAAGCAGGATGGTTCGAGCCCACCAAGTACCTCACGTTTTCGGTGCACTTGGATGGGGCTCGACCCGAACATGACTTTTCGGTCTGCCGCGATGGAACGTATGACAAAGCGATCGCAGGTATCAAGACCGCCGTGGACATGGGGTTCCGGGTCACGACCAATACGACGCTCTTTGATGGCACAGATCCCAATGCCATTCGGGGTTTCTTTGATGAGATGATGGATGTCGGTGTCGAGGGCATGATGCTCAGCCCGGGCTACGCATACAACGCGGCACCTGACCAATCGAACTTTCTTGGCCGCAAGAACACCAATGACTTGTTCGCCATGCTGCTGTCGAATCGCAAGAAACGCTGGCGGTTCAACCAATCACCGCTCTTTCTGGAATTTCTCATGGGGCGGCGGACGTACGACTGCACTCCATGGGGCAACCCTACATACAGCTTGTTTGGGTGGCAGAAGCCGTGCTACTTGCTCAGTGAAGGCTATGTCGATTCATTCGATGAACTAATGCAGAACACGCAATGGGACCAGTATGGGTATTCGTCAGGCAACACCAAGTGCAGCAATTGCATGGTGCACAGTGGCTACGAAGCAACCGCAGTGGACGACACATTTACGTCATTCGGCGGCTTGTGGGGAACGATCAAAGCCATGGTGTTCAACCGGTACGCCAACCCCAAAGTGGCCAAGGCACTTGTAGATGAAAAATCCAAGCCGCATGGGCCAGAAGTCCACCTAGTGCAACTGGGAATGGATGTTGATGCGCTCAAACGTGCAAAAGTTGATGCGCTCAAACGTGCAAAATATGACAAGGCCGAGCGGCAGACTGCGTCGGTAGCGTGACTGCGACATGACCGGTTGGTGGGTGCACGATGTCTTCAATGGGATGGGCGGTGGCGGCGCTGGCGCCGCAGCTGTATTGGGCTGGGTGTTCTGGGTATTGGCCTCGATCACACTGCATGAACTCGGGCACGGCTGGGCAGCGATTTGGCAAGGCGATCGCACGCCGATTGAAACAGGTCACATGTCGGCCAGCCCACTGGTCCACATGGGTGGGATGTCACTGATCGTCTTTGCCTTCATCGGCATTGCCTGGGGGCTCATGCCCGTGAACCCGTCCCGCTTTCGACATCACCGATGGGGGCGTGTAATGGTCGCCGCTGCTGGTCCGGCCATGAATCTCCTGCTCTTTCTCGTCATCGCGACGTTGCTGGGCGTCTTGATCGGCACGGGGGCGATCCACCTAGAAGAGGTGGGGTTTGGGAAGAATGTTGCCTACTTTCTTGTCAATGGTGCCATGCTGAACTTACTGCTGCTGGCGTTCAACTTGCTGCCCGTGCCGCCCCTAGATGGTTGGCGCATTCTTGAGGGTGTGTCCTTCAAGGCCCGAATGCTCACCAACCACCCCAATGCCCCCATCGCAGGGTTGTTCTTTCTGATGGCGATCTTTCTGACTGGCGCCTTCGACTGGTTTGTGGTGGCCGCCAACTATGCCGCCATGAATTGGGCGGCGATGGTGGCTGGAATGTTTGCGGGCTGAACGCGCCGCATCGCTTGACATTCAGTCAGTGATCGCCACTGGAACGGTCGTAGGTCGATTCCATCATCTTGAATTCCGTGCCGTCTGGTCCATTGGTATACATGGTCGCCACAAAGTGATCGGTTCCATCAAACGTCTCGGTTCCATGAACAGGTATGGCGCCGTTGAGTGGATCAGTTCCCGTGCCGGTCCACTTGAGTATGTCGCCATCGAACACGCCACTCCCTTGCATCATGCCGGTGGCCATGTTGTCGATCCACGTGAACTGATACTCCTCCGTCTTGTTGTTGTGCCCTAGGAGTCCCCAGCCCACGAACTTCCTGCCATTCCACTCGCTCTGATTCTCCTGTTCGAGGAAGCGTCCGCCCATGGTCATCTTGTACCGGGACGTACCCTTGGCTTCTTCTACCGGCATGCCAGGGGCCGGCCAGTACCGAAGCGTCACATTCCACGTTCCAACTCGCTGAGCCAAACGAGCTTGCCCAGGACCAGGTTTGGCGTAGAACTGTCGAGCCTTCATCATGTCCGCGGGCATGACCGAAGCCTGCTTATCAGTGGACTGGCCTGACGAATGGCCGGCATCTTGCATCATCGCCCCGCCCAACAGCACGCCCGCTGCCACCAAACCAAGTACCGAGCCGCACATCATCACATTCTTCATGGTTGTGTCCCTTTGAGAGCGATTTCAGAGGGCAACGGCCCTCCGCAAGCCGTCAAATCTATCGCTATTGAACATCGAGCACAAATCGACCATGCTTCCCTCAGGGGCCAGTATTTGCTATCCTTGGCGATTCGTCCCCGCGGCGAAGCCTGCCCCCACGATCGACCCCGGCTCTGGTCGATTCCCGGGCGGGCCGAGCGTCGAAGTCCGGTCATGCGATCGACGACGACTCGAGCCTCGGGCAGTGCACAGGAGGAGCCATATGGTCGTACTACGACTCAAACGCATGGGACGCCGGCACCGTCCCTTCTACCGACTCAATGCAATGGACAAACGCGCCCCGCGCAATGGCCGCGTCATCGAAGAACTCGGGTGGTTCAACCCGCTCCTCGAAGATGAGAGCAAGCAACTGTGTTTCAATGCCGAGCGGATCAAGTACTGGTTGAGCGTAGGCGCCCAGCCCAGTGACACAGCCCGCACCCTGATCAAGCGGATCGGTGTTGATCCGACGCCAGGGAAGAAGGCCTGAGTTTCGCCAGGCACCTTCGCCATGCGGATCGACATCCTGACTCTGTTTCCGCCCATGTTTGGTGGCCCACTCGATGCGAGCATCTTGGGGCGCGCACGGGAAACCGGACACGTCGACGTTCATGTTCACGACATTCGTGACTGGAGCACCGACAAGCACAACAGAGTGGATGACCGACCCTTCGGCGGCGGACCTGGCATGGTGATGATGTGTCAGCCACTGCATGATGCGGTGTTGGCCGTCGAAGAAATGGATTCACGGTGCGCGCAGCGAATTCTGCTCACACCACAAGGAAGGAGAGCCACGCAAAAAACCATCGAGACGCTGGTGAACATGGAGCGACTGCTCTTGATCGCCGGGCACTACGAAGGCATCGACGAACGAGTAGTCGACGAACTCGCCCCGCTGGAAATCAGCATCGGCGACTACGTCCTGAGCGGCGGAGAACTGCCGGCACTGGTTCTTGTAGATGCCATCACCCGACTCATCCCAGGAGTGCTGGGACATGCTGACTCCGCTTCGGAGGACTCATTCAGCGTCACCGATGAACATGGCCAACCACTGCTCGACACCCCGCATTTCACTCGCCCACGAATTTGGCGGGACCGCGAAGTGCCAGAAGTCCTCCTCTCCGGAGACCATGGTGCAGTCGACAAGTGGAGACACCAACAACGCGTCGGCCGCACCCAAGCGAGACGACCTGACCTCCAGCCACCCACGACGGGTGACTAAACAGTCCCTTTAGAGAACGCGACCCCTGGGCATAGTGACCCAAGTCGTGCGGCCAACACGAGCCGAATTGAGAACAGTCATGAACAAGCAACAGATCATCGAAAACCTCACAGCCGACCAACTCCAGGACGGCTTCCCTGCCTTCAGTGTCGGCGACACCATCGACGTGCACTGCCGCATCATCGAAGGTGAAAAGGAACGTATCCAGGTATTCCAAGGCGTGTTGATCGGGCAGAAGGGCCGAGGCGTCAACCGAAGCATTACGGTGCGCCGCATCGTCGCCAACGAAGGCGTCGAACGCATCTTCCCACTGCATTCACCGCGGCTCGCCAAAATCGAAGTCGTCCGCCGTGGCGATGCCCGCCGTGCCAAGTTGTACTACCTGCGCGACCGCGTGGGTAAGTCACGCCGCCTCCGAGACCAGCGTCGCGGCCTCAAGCACATCGGCTGAACAACGTCAAACCATTGGCTCAAGGCAGCCCGATCGTCCTCAGGACGGTCGGGTTGTTTCGTGGGTATTTTCGATGATCGACGTTTGAGGCTCGATCCTCTTGGGGCATAGATCCGCCCGATCGAGCAAAACGAGCTTTTCGAACGGCCAGTTCCATTCCGCGAAGAGCGCTGCGGGCCTGGCGAACGGCGTCTCGGCTGCGCTGTGTTTGATGCTGCATGGCACTCTCCAAAGGGGCCTCTCACGCCCGCTGAAGACCATGTCGTCATGGATGAGCAGCAACTTGAGCCCGACCACACATCAATTCCGCAATCGCGGTTCTGGGCAACACCGCCCGCGATCAATCTGAATTGTGCTCATCATCCTCGGGCACTGGGGGATACTCCGTCGGTGCATCGAGCACTCGCGATGCCTCAGCCGCCACGTCGTCGTAGATCGTCGCAAGCAGACCACTCAATGGGAAACGACCATCGAGCATCGATGGGCCAAGCCGTCGCAACAAGGCATGAGGCACATGTGATTCTTGATCAACATCCTGCGTTTGGCTTCGCTGCCTCCACCAGTTGTCTATCAAATCCCCCAGCGGTGCACCCTCCGCTTGTTCGCGGCCAACGGGCGTCAATGGATGCGCCACCGCTTCCCCTTGACTTCGGAGCGAACGATGATGTCGAATGCGTTCAAGCAGCGCTTCGCGCGGCATTCCCCGCATCTCCAATGCCCGAAGCGGATAACGGCACAGTTGCTCGGCCGCCGCCCACGTCAGCGCCGCAATGCGCCATGGCTCGGGCGATCGCCCCCCAGTCGATGTAATGGTCAATTCATCGGCCGAAGGAATCAGTGGCGCACCACACCCGATGCATAGTTCCTCAAGACCCGGGGGCAACTCACTTTCGAGCAATTTGGCCGCCCAAATCGCTTCACATGAAGCCGCCTCCACCACACGTCGCCACGCCTCTTCTGGAAGCACAGGGAATGCAATGGTGACCGTCAATGATCCATCGGCTTCCGACTGCACCGGACCACTGATGGCACCTTCCGTCATCGACACCGAACGCACCGCCCCATCCCGCGCCGCAACAAATCCGTCGGACATGGGCGTGTCTCGTACATGACTTGTCAGGGTAGACACCAACACGCCGGCCACTGGGGCCGCACGAATAGCTTCCTCCTCAAGGCGAAGCCGAATACGACCACCGCGACGCCTTGATGGGCGAGGGGCGTGGCTTCCTGCTCCGGTCACGGCGCGACTCATGCGTCCACCTCGACGGCATTGCTGCGAAGCAGCAGCATGTCACGAAGTTCACCGGTACTCATTTCGGTCAACCAATCATCTCCTGTTCCGATGATTTGCTCAGCAAGTTGCGTCTTCTCTTCGAGCATGGTGTCAATTCGCTCCTCAAGCGTCCCCATACACACAAATTTATGCACATGCACCGTCCGAGTCTGTCCGATGCGAAATGCCCGGTCCGTCGCCTGCCGTTCAACAGCGGGGTTCCACCACCGATCAAAGTGGAAGACGTGATTCGCCTCAGTCAGGTTCAACCCAAGACCACCAGCTTTAAGCGACAAAACAAACACTGGCGCATCACCATCGCCCGATTGAAAATCATCAATCATCTTCTGCCGACGGCCCATCGGCGTACCGCCGTGCAGGAAAAGTGAACGGCATCCAAGATCGTGCTCGATCATCGCCGAAAGCAATCGCCCCATGCGGCGGTACTGTGTAAATACCAAGGCCTTCTCGCCAGTAGCGAGTACTTCTTCTAGAAGGGAAATCATCCGGCGCGCCTTGCCCGATCGCTGTGACAATCGTTGCACAGCTTCTCCAGTACCAGCGGCCACGACGACTTCGTCGCCAGACTCGGCTAGCGCCGGGTGGTCGCAGATTTGCTTGAGTCGCGAGAGCATTGCGAGAATCACACCGCGCCGCTGAATGCCATCGGTACGGTCAACCTGCCCGAGCATTGAGTCAACGACGGCTTGGTACAACATCGCCTGTTCACTGGTCAGCGTGGCAAACTCGCGTGTCTCGACGCAATCTGGCAAATCATCGATGACCGTTCGGTCCGTCTTGAGTCGCCGAAGCACAAATGGCTGCACAAGTCGTCGCAATGAGGCGGCCGCATTGACATCGCGATGACGCTCGATTGGTCGCGCGAATCGCCTGCGGAAGTCTGATACCTCGCCAAGGAAGCCTGGATTGCAAAACTCCATGATCGACCACAACTCGCTGAGACGATTCTCTACGGGAGTACCAGTCAGGGCCACGCGACGTTCAGTGTTGAGTCCTCGAATAGCTCTAGCTTGTTTGGTCGGCGGATTCTTGATGTACTGCGCTTCGTCGAGCACCACTCGCCGCCACTGAACACCAAGTAGCGTCTCGTTGTCCCGGGCCACCAAGGCATACGTCGTGATCATCACATCGTGTGATGTTGCCTGCTGGGCAAATGCCTGCCCGGCCAAACGATCTGGGCCATGATGAATGCAGACCTTCAGTTCGTCCGCGAATCGCCCGAGTTCGCGTGCCCAGTTGCCAACGACCGAGGTCGGCACCACAAGAAGGGTCGGACCAATGGTGTTGCCATCCTCACGCTCATGCTGCAAGAGTGCGATGAGTTGAACCGTCTTGCCTAAACCCATGTCATCGGCCAGACATCCACCCAAACCGAATCGATCAAGAAACGCCAGCCAACTCAGGCCGGTGCACTGGTAGGGACGCAGCGTGCCGGTAAACCGATCGGGCTGATCGAGCTGAGTCAACTGATCGTCATTTGGCCCTTCAAGCAAGGCCGCAACCCAACCTTCTGCATCAAGACCGAGTACTTCCAAGCCCGTCTCGGGTTCAACCGGATCGGACGCACGTCGCATTGCTTCCAGCAGCGTCGATTCATTGGACTCATTGCGTTCCAATAGATCGATGGCACGGGCGATCTGTTTTTGATCAACTTCGATCCATCGACCATCCACTTGCACCAATGGTGTTTGTTGGTCACGCAATCTTCGAAGCGTTTCCAATGACAATGGTTGATCACCCACCGCCACTTGCCAGCGATAGCGAATGACTGTTGCCAGGCCGCGTGGCGCCCCGTCAAGATCATCCAAGTCCGGGCTTTCGACAGTCATGCGAAGTCCCAGTGTGTTGTCGCTCCCACCCCACCACGGGGGCACCACGACTATGCAACCGGCTTCTTCAAGCAGCGGCCGGAACTCACCAAGCAGTGACCACGCGCCCCGCGAGTCGAGTTCCATCCGAGATGGACTGGCTTGCTCAAGTAGCGGATCAAGTTCCGGCCACAACCGGGCCGCCTGGCCGAGTTCTGTCAATAGGACATCCTGCGCATCGGCATCGCCTGCAAGTTGAATCGCTTCGGGGGTGCTATTCCAAATATCTTCGGCCAACACCGACAGGGTCGCATCATTGGCCGCAGCCAGGCCCAGCGTGACAGCCCATGGCCCATGTTCACCTTCTGGTGGGCAGACGTCCAATCGCAACCGCAAGGTCTGTCCAGAGGCTAGATCATCAAGTTGGGAAATCCACGATCGCGCCGCGCGAAGCAGCACGACTGCCTGATCGCCGTTGACTTCCAGCATTGGTGAGTCGTCAAGCAAGCCACTGAGCCACTGCACATGCTGGTCTTCATCAGTGCGCCCATCGATTGCTTCAACAAACTGTTCTCGGCACAATAGTGCGCGGACAAGCCCATCGGTCATGCCTTCCATTGCCGCTTCCAACCGTGGCCACGGTGCGTGGCCAATCGCATCATCCACACCCCGGGCAACTGGCGGCATGCGGTCAAGCAAATCTGTCAACCGCTCCGCCGCCTCATCGTCCTGCAACCATGGTCGCCAGATCGCACGCAGACGCCCCTGTGAATCTTGGCGAAGCGATGGAATGAACCGCTGTGATTCGCATCGATCGGCGACAAGACGAGCCACATCCGACCAGAACACCAGGTCGTAGCCCGGGTCCTCGGCAATGTGCACATCACCTGATGCAATGGCCAAGAGCAGCCGCAACCCGTCGGCAGGCTCCAAACTGCACGTCGCAACATCAAAGCGAGCAAGCCACGGCGTTTCGCTACGGTCAAGACCACCAAGCGCCGCGACCAGACGATCACTCGGATGTGGTCCAAGCAAATCGCGTGGCAAACGCACTGCCATGTGATCGTGCTTCGCACGCGATTCGAACGGACCAAGCAACGACATCACATGCGACGGCGTTGTCGCGTATGGATGTGGCGGAAGCAAATCGCTTGGCGCGTCGCGAGATTCGACCGCTTGAGGCGCATCGACCAACAACCGCCATCGATCGATCGACTCGGCCCAGACGTGCAACTTGCCGCCGGTCCAAGCAGCATGCAAAATATGGCCCAAGTGGATCTCCCTTCCTATATGCCTCAACGCCCTGCTGCCATCCGCTCCGAGAAGCGACCCATGATCACGCTGGGACTCGAACCCAGGACCTACCGCTTAAAAGGCGGTTGCTCTACCAACTGAGCTACGCGATCCGAATCGATCAGTCTACCAAGAACCGCCTTGGCGCTGCCACCACGCAGGAAAAACTGGGTTTTCCACGAGCGGTCCAGAATCGGCCGCCCACTCACAGCGCGGATTCTGCGCGGTCGCCCAAGGCCCGAGAATCTTTTTGCTGACCTTCTTCTGGCCCGGCCGATCCCGAGAGAGCAACACCACACACCCCGGTGTTCCCCGGCCCGTCCGGGAGATGACCCGAGCCGGACATCCGGCCAAAAATGCCTGATTTAGCCCCTGGAGCCCCCCACCATGGACGCACAACCCCCCCTTCCACGCCACCAAGTGGCCTTTCTTCGTGAAGGCCAGTCGTGGCAACTCTTCTGGGAGGATGGCGATGAATCGCTGTTGATTGAGACCGTCGCGGCCCTTGTGAGCGATCCCTCGTGCCCCTTGGACCACTACGATCAGGCGGTCATTGAGCAACAGCTCTGCCCGTCAACCCACGGAAAAACCTGAAAGATCCGCCCCAACCCCCGGCTTATCGGTCGGGGGTTCCCAGACCCTCACCCCACCCCCAGCCCTGGAAATAACGCCCGATGCCCAATCCAGTCGACCGCCCCGAACTTCAGTACCCCATCGTCAAGGCTTTCTTGGACTACCTGCTCGATGAACGGCACTTCAGCCAGTACACCGCGAGGTGCTATGGCGTGGACCTCCGCCAGTTCATTGCCCATCTCAACGATGATCTGGCGATCAGCCTGGACCTCATTCACGAAGCAGATGTGTGGACCCGGGCCAAAAAAGGCAATATCGACATTGTTGGTTCCGTTGGCCCGGTAACGATCACCAGCACCATTCTGGCCTGCGAGGTCGAGCCGATCCGCAGCTTCCTCTCGCATCTGACCGATCGCAATTACAGCGCCGCAACAATGGCCCGCAAGATCGCCACGTTGCGATCATTTCATAAGTGGCTCGAGCGTGTGGGCGTTATCTCCCGGAACCCGATGACGATCATCCGAACACCGCGACAAAGTCGCCGGCTTCCCAAGGCCATCACTGTTCATGATGTCGAGCAACTCCTCGCCGCACCCGAGGCTGCCACTCTGCTTGGCTGCCGCGACTGCGCGATGCTTGAAACCCTGTACTCAACGGGAATCCGTGTCAGTGAACTCGTGGGCATCAACGTTCACGATATCGACGAAGCCGGGCAAGCGCTCATCGTCCGAGGAAAGGGACGCCGTGAACGCATCGTTCCACTGGGCACACACGCGCTTCGTGCGCTGACCGCGTGGATGCACATGCGACGTCAGCATGGACATGACTTGCACGGCGAAGAGCCGCTCTATATCAACCGGCATGGTGGACGCATTTCAACACGAAGCGTTCGGCGGAAGGTCAGCAAGTACCTCGACAAGGTCGGTCTCGACCCAAGCATCAGCCCGCACACGCTGCGACACTCATTCGCAACGCACTTGCTGGACAATGGTGCCGATTTGCGAGCGGTGCAGGAATTACTCGGCCACCGATCGCTTTCGACCACACAGGTGTACACGCACTTGACGACTCAGCGCATGCGTGAGGCCTACGACCAAGCGCATCCCAGGGCCGAAGCGGGCTGACAAACGAATACATGTTCGAAGCCCCCTGCGGTGACAGGCGGCTTCCAGCAACCGTACGGTCGCCCCGTAACGCTGAGGGAAGTGTTTCGGGGCGGCGGTGCGTGTAGGAGGAGCCAGAAACAGTGCTGCGGCCCTGCTAGCATGAGTCGTATCCCCATAGGGCGATTAGCTCAGTTGGCTAGAGCGCTTCGTTTACACCGAAGAAGTCACTGGTTCGAGTCCAGTATCGCCCATTAATCCACCTTCGGCGGCAACTGGGAGAACAGTAGAACGCAAGCACAGTGGAGCTAGGGGCCTCCACCGACCATTTTTAACTTCCTCCTTGGATCTCCCTGCGAGTTCCTATAGGGTAGCGGGGTTACTCCGCCCAGTGGGGCTGGAGTGCCTGAGGAGAGACACGATGCCCACCGCCCTGAACCTGACAGCAATCCTGATGCTGACGACAGCGGCACTTGCCGACATGCCCGGCGATCGCGCCGTCGAGTCGCCGTGGACGACCCGCTACTTCGATACGCATCTTGACATGCAACTCGATCTGGACTGGATCGCGGTGCAGTCGGCCGACCTCAGCAACGACCACATCACGGTCACCGGCGGCCCGACCGCCGATTTATCCAAGGCCCGTTCAGGCAGCGTTCATCAGTGGTTCTATGTACCCGTCACAGACGCGGCCACACCTCAGGACATCGCCGACATCGTGGTCGCCGTATCGGCCATTGACAACACTTTTGCCTCACCGATCTTCCTTGGTGGCACCCACAACCTCCCGTGGATTCCCACCAGCGAACTCATCGTGCAACTGCGAGACGGTCACACGCTCGAAGGCGTCACGATCATCGACCATGATCTCGGCGAGTACACGGGCATGACTCGCATCGCGACTGCTGCCACAACCGGTTTGGATACGCTTCGCCTCGTCGAAGAAATCGCGCAGCACCCCTCCGTCGAGTGGGCCCAGCCAAACGCGATCTGGTGGGCAAAGCACTTCTACGTGCCCAATGATCCGAACTACGCCAGTCAGTGGGCACTGAACAACTCCAACGACATGGACATGGACGCGCCCGAGTGTTGGGACACCATCTTCGGCGACGCATCGATCATCGTGTCGATCCTTGACGACGGCATCGACCAGAACCACGCCGACATCAGCCAGGTGCCCGGCGAAGACTTCACCAACGAAAACACCGGCGGGCACCACACGATGATCTGCGACGGTCACGGTTCGTGCGTCAGCGGCTGCATTGCCGCGACCATCGACAACAACATCGGCATCTCGGGTGTCGCCCCAGGCTGCCGTGTCATGGCGACGCGCATCTTCAATGCCATCGACTTCTTCACCTTCTGCCTTGGCTTCATCGAGACGACCGATGCCTGGATCGTCAATGGCATTGGGTGGGCGGTCAACAACGGCGCCCGCGTCACCAACTCGAGTTGGGGCGGCGGTTCGCCGTCTTCGTCGGTGACCACGGCCTTCAACAACGCCGAAGCCGCGGGCGTCATTCACTTCGGCGCCGCTGGCAATGATGGATCATCGAACATCAGTTATCCGGCCAGCCTCGCGTCACTCAACGCAATCTCGGCCATCAACAGCAGCGGCAACCTCGCCTCGTTCAGCACCTATGGCAACGGGCTCTTCGCCTGTGCTCCAGGCGAAGGCATTCTGACCACCGACTGGAGTGGCTCCAACGGATTCGGAAATGGCGACTGGGTGACAATCGATGGCACGAGTTTCGCCTCGCCCTATTCCGCAGGCGTCGCGGCCTTGATATTGTCGGTGGATCCAACCCTGACGCCCGACGAGGTTGAAGACATCATGGCCGCCACCGCCACCGATCGCGGCAGCAATGGCTACGACACGCAGTACGGCTGGGGCATCGTCAACGCCGCCGCAGCTGTGGCCGCTGTCGATACCGGGCCCGAGTGCCCCACGGACATCAACGGCGACGGCATGACCGGCGCCGACGACATCCTCGCGGTCATCGCTGACTGGGGCTGCGCCGGTTGCCCAAGTGACATCGATGGTGATGGGTACACCGGCACCAACGATCTCCTCGCCGTCATCGCGTCGTGGGGCCCTTGCAACTGATCTCGTATCGGTTTCAGAGCCGCACCCGCTCACCGTCGCTCGTGGATTTAAGCGTATGGTCGTCGCCACGCCATCGAATCCCGCCATGCTTGAACGCAAGCATCATGGCGCGCGCAGCGACGCATCCGCAGGCCATGACACCGATGGGCCACGCCAACGACCACCCGCGGGGCAGTGAGAAACGCGCCGCAACGGTGAGGCTCAAACACAGCGCCAGTGCGGCGGTAGCCAATGCAAGCATCGCCGGAGGCGTCGGCAGCCACGCCAAAAGGACCAGCGGCGACACGTCGAGCGTCAGCACAAATGTCAGCAACACAAGCGTCATGAACAAGTTGCCTCGGGTCCGCGCTTTGCCAGCCCCCTTTTCGCTGCCGGCAAGAAACTGCGCATTGGTGCGATACCACTGGATCTCGCACCATCCGTCACCCGTAACCAAGCGACTGCGACCGCCTGAATCCTTGATGATCTGACCGATGCCCACGTCGTCGGCGATTTCCATGCGAAGTTGTTCCAAACCACCAGCACGATCCAGTGCACTGCGACGCACGAGATTGAATGCACCGACGCCAAAGGCGCGTGGTGATGAATCGTCGTTGGCCTGCCAGAGACGAAGCGTCGAGATCAGCACGCGCATCAATGGTGCCAAGCACAGTCCGAGCAACCAGGGCGCGCGAACGATGCGCGGTGTCATGCCCACGTGATCGGCCTGCTCGCGCGTGGCAAAGGCCAGCGCCGCTTCGACGGCGCCCGGAAGCACATGGGTGTCGCCATCGCTGAAGAGATACCACCCATCTTCGCGCACGGTGGCTTCCAACACACCCACCTGCTGCGCATGCACTTTGCCAAGCCAACCCTCGGGAAGGTCTTGGTTGTGCACCACGTGGCATCTCGCATCCTCGGCCACCGCACGGTCCAGAATGTCACCGGTCCCATCGCTCGAGCGATCATCGACAAAGATGAATTCCAACCATGGTGATATATCTGCGAGCCGAGCCAACACTGCCGCTTCGATGGCATCGGCCTCGTCACGGGCCGGGCAAATCACACTGACCAGTGGCGCATCGCCGACAAACGGAGGTTCGATCGTC
>CAZGFN010000045.1:0-20440 GCA_964524945.1 uncultured Isosphaeraceae bacterium | reverse complement strand
CGTTGAGGTCCATCAACTTCTTGAGGCGGTTGTTGCGGTTGATGATGCGGCGGTAGAGATCGTTCAAGTCGCTCGTGGCGAAGTTGCCCGATTCGAGCAGCACCAATGGCCGAAGGTCCGGGGGAATGACTGGAATAACGTCCAGCACCATCCAGGTCAGTTCGTTGCCACTGTTGCTGATTTGCTCGACGATCTTGAGTCGTTTGGCAAGATCCTTGGTCTTCTGCTTAGACCGTGTCTTGTCTAGATCTTCGCGAATTTCTGCCGCCGTGGCGTGTAGGTCGAGCCGCTGCAGCAATTCGACGACTGCTTCAGCGCCCATCATGGCCTTGAACGCGCTAGGGCCGTACTCGCGTTGCATTTCGCGGTAGGTGTCCTCGTCGAGTACCTGTTGGTACTCGAGTTCGGTATCACCGGGATCGACGATGACGTAGTCCTGGAAGTAGATGACCTTCTCAAGATCGGCGGTCTTCATCTTCAGCAGGGTTCCAAGGCGGCTTGGCAGTGCCTTGAAGAACCAAATGTGCACGATGGGCGCGGCGAGGTTGATGTGCCCCATCCGCTTGCGTCGTACGCGGGAGTGGGTCACCTTGACGCCGCAGCGGTCGCAGATGATGCCCTTGAACTTCGTGCCTTTGTACTTTCCGCACGCGCACTCATAGTCACGCTCGGGGCCGAAGATCCGCTCGCAGAACAGGCCGTCCTTTTCGGGACGGTACGTGCGGTAGTTGATGGTTTCGGGCTTTTTAACTTCGCCAAAACTCCAACTCCGAATGTCGTTGGGGCTCGCCAGAGTAATTCTGACGGATTGGAAGTCGTTTACGCGATCAAAGACGTTCTCGGTCATCAGGTGACATCCCTCTCAGGTCCGAGTAAATAGTTCGTGGTTCACGCTCAGAACAGCGGGCCGATTTCATCCTCAGCCTTCTCAAGCTCAATGTTCATGCCCAGGCCGCGAATCTCGTGGCAGAGCACATCGAACACCACCGGCATTCCGGCTTCGAGGGTGTTCGTGCCCTTGACCATCGAGTCGTAGATCTTGGTCCGGCCTTCAACATCGTCGCTCTTGACGGTGAGGAGTTCCTGCAGCACATGGGCTGCTCCATAGCCCTCCAAGGCCCATACTTCCATCTCGCCGAATCGCTGACCGCCGGTGCGGGCTTTGCCGCCCAGAGGTTGTTGCGTGATGAGGCTGTAGGGACCCGTGGCACGGGCGTGAATTTTGTCATCCACCAAGTGGTGGAGTTTGAGCATGTACATGTAGCCCACCGAGGTCGGTTGGCTGAAGGCCTCGCCGGTTCGACCATCGTAGAGCTGGGCCTTGGCACCGAATGGAATACGGGCAAGGTGTTCGCGGGGGGTACCAGGGTCACCGGTGCCTGCCTCAAAGTCTGCGATCCGCTTCTCGACGTGGGCGTTGGCCTCGTCGATGCAGCCGAGCACTTCTCCTTCGGTGGCACCGTCAAAGACAGGCGTGATGGCTTGGAAACCCAAGACCTTGGCAGCCCAGCCCAAGTGCAACTCGAGCAACTGGCCGACATTCATTCGACTGGGCACGCCCAGTGGGTTGAGCAGAATGTCAACCGGCCGACCGTCTTCCATGAATGGCATGTCTTCTTCGGGAACGATTCGTGCGACCACACCCTTGTTGCCGTGGCGGCCTGCCATCTTGTCGCCCACCGAGATCTGCCGACGGTTGGCCGTGTAGACCTTGACCATTTCAAGCACACCGCTTTGGAGTTCATCGCCACGCTTCATGTGAGCCAAGCGACGCTCACGCTCTTCTTGCTGGGCCGCAATGCGGGGCCAGAATTGGCCCTTGATGCGAATTGCTTCAGCGCGGGCATCCTTTGAGCCCTTGATCCACTTGTCGGTGAAGGTCTCAACCTGCTCAAGGATGACTTCTGGAATGTCCGAGGCGCCGACCTTCTGTCTGGTCGTTGGGTCAATCATCTCGGAGCCAGAGGCCTCGTTCATCATGTGGACCATTTCGCAAAAGAGCGAGACGATCTTCTCGTTCATGTCATTGCCAAAGGTCTGCATGTCCTCCTTGAGGCGAATCTTTTGCTCGTCGCTCAGGTG
Organism: uncultured Isosphaeraceae bacterium; assembly: GCA_964524945.1. Classification (GTDB taxonomy): domain Bacteria; phylum Planctomycetota; class Phycisphaerae; order Phycisphaerales; family SM1A02; genus UBA12567. Next base: position 18,358 of record CAZGFN010000045.1, on the reverse strand, counting down.
CATCCGCCGACTGAAGTGGCGGGTGCCGATGACAATGCCATTGCTTCCGGCGGGTACTTCCAGCGAGTCGTTCTTGACGTCTTCGCCGGCGCGACCAAAGATGGCATGGAGCAGTTTTTCCTCGGGGGTCAATTCGGACTTGCTCTTGGGGCTGACTTTGCCCACAAGAATGTCGGCAGGGCCGACGCGAGCACCGTCTCGGATGATGCCGTGCTCATTGAGGTTGCGAAGTTGTTTCTCAGATACGTTGGGAATATCGTCGGTGAACTCTTCGCGACCAAGTTTGGTATCGCGGACTTCCACGTCAAACGATTCGATGTGGATCGATGTGAATCGATCGTCTTTGACGAGCCGCTCCGAGACAACCATGGCGTCCTCGAAGTTGTAGCCGTCGAATGTGTTGAATGCCACCAAGACGTTGGCGCCGATGGCCATCTGTCCCATCTTGGTCGACGCGCCATCAGCCAGAATCTGGCCTGCTTTAACGGTGTCACCGAGATTGACCACGGGTTTCTGCGACTGGCAGGTGCGTTCATTGAGCTGGCGATACCGCTGCAACAGGTATTCATCGGAGTTGTCGATGACGATATGCGTGGCATCGAGGGAGGTCACGACGCCGCCGCGTCGGGCCTTGACGATCATGCCTGAGTGGTCGCCGGCAATCTGTTCCATGCCCGTGCCCACCAACGGCGGATCAACCTTTACCAGCGGTACGGCTTGCCGCTGCATATTCGAACCCATGAGGGCGCGGTTGGCATCGTCATGCTCGAGGAAGGGAATCAAGGCAGCGGAGACGCCGACGATTTGCTTGGGGCTGACGTCCACGAACTGAACTTCGTTCGTGGGCACCATCGTCAAGTCGCCGGCGACACGGGCTAGTGCCTGCTTACCTGTGACCACACCGTCGATCATTGTGTCGGCGGTCGCCAGCACACTTCGCATCTCTTGATCGGCCCGCAAGTACTCGATGTCACCGGTCTGCTTGCCCTTCTCGATGCGTTGGTACGGAGTCATGATGAAGCCGTACTCGTCGACTTGGGCGAAGATGCCCAGTGAGGCAATGAGGCCAATGTTCGTGCCTTCGGGCGTTTCAATGGGACAGATTCGCCCGTAGTGCGAAATGTGCACATCACGTACTTCAAAGCCTGCACGCTTGCGGTTGAGGCCGCCAGGCCCAAGTGCGGACAGGCGTCGTTCGTGCACGAGCATTGATAGTGGGTTCGTCTGGTCAACGACCTGAGAGAGCTCGCTTCGACCAAAGAAGAAGTCGATGGCGGAGCTGATCGATTTGGAGTTGACTAGGTCGGCGATCTTCTTGAGCTCGTCGGGGTCCTTGGTGCTCATTCGCTCCTGAACGGTTCGGCGGAGTTTGAGGAAGCCCTTACGCATTTCCTCGATGGCCAACTCATCCAGCGTTCGGAGTCGACGGTTGCCCAAGTGGTCAATGTCATCGATGTGGGCCATGTTGCGTTTGGCGCGCAAGTCGAGAATGTAGTGAATGACTGCCAAGAAGTCCTCACCACGCAGGTGCATGATGTCCTCGGGGACATCCATGTCGAACTTCCGGTTGATGCGGAAGCGACCGACTTTGCCAAGGCGATAGCGATTGTCATCAAAGAATTTCTCTTTGAAGAGCGAGCGTGCTTTGTCTCGTTGGGGGGGGTTGCCCGGACGCAGGCGGCTGTAGATCCGCAGCAATGCGGCCTCGTGCTCGGTGGCATCTGCAAGGAAGTCGAGCCGTTCCATCGCCAGTGTGTTGAGCAGCAAGGGATCTTCGGGGTTCTGAACGACCCGCAACGACTTGATTGGGGAGGACTGGATGGCCTCAAGGGCATCGCCGATGGGGGCGCCCACGCGGCAGAGTTCCTCGCCTTCCTCGCTGAGGATGAGATCAGCTGAATAGTGGTCCGGGCTCAACTTGGCCACTGGTACGTCGGTGATGTCGTAGAAGGACTCGAGGATCTTCTCGGTGCTTCCGAAGGTCTCATCCAAGGCTCGAAGGAAGACGGTGGCGGCGATCTTGGGTGACTGGTCGATCTTCATCGCCAGTACGTCTTTCTTGGTGACCTCCAACTCGATCCATGAGCCACGTTCCGGAATGATTCGAGCCGAGTGCAAAGGGCGGTCGCCCAAGTCCTGCACGATTCCAAAGTCAATGCCTGGGGAGCGATGTAACTGGCTGACGATGACCCGTTCGGAACCATTGACGATGAACTCGCCGCCGCCGAGCATGATCGGGATTTCACCGAGGTAGATTTCTTCCTCAGGAATCTCTGAGACACCTTCGCGTATGAAGCGGACGCCGATTCTCAGCGGCCGACCGTAGGTCAGTCTCAGTTCCTTGCACTCTGCAGGGGTATACCGTGGTTTCTCGAGGTCGTAGTACTGATACTCAACCCGCATCGTGCCGTCATACGACTCGATGGGAAAAACTTCTCGAAGCAGGCTTTCCAGCCCGAGATGAGGATCCCGCTTGCGCGGGTCCTTATCGAGCTGGACGAATCGCTTGTACGCGATTCGCTGGACTTCGGTCAGGGCGGGAACAGGAATCGCGTCGCCGCGTTTCGAGAAATTGCGCACTGCCATCGTCGTCATGCGGTCACCTCTGTGAAGAAAGCATGTCTCACCATTCGGGTATGCCTTTCGACAGGCTAGATCGGGGGGTACCCGAGGCGGATCACTCGTTGGTTGTATGAGGGTCAAGAACTCGGCCGAGCCGGGCAGTGTAAGGGGCCTTCAACAAATTCTCAACCTGTCTTGGGAGCAAAACTCGCGCCTCGGCCGATGAAAGTTGATTCGTCAGTGCCCAAAGGGTCGAGTGGATCCATGAAAATCACTCCTAAGACGTGTGACAACAGTGATTTATCTATTCTTATGATCTTCTGTGATCAATGCCACGCAATGGGCGCTGGGCACTGCCAGTGAGGCTTGGCGTCGCCTAGGGCGGGAAATGCCCCTCGCCATGCCAATTGGGCTTGAAAATCGATCTCGGCGGTGAGAATCGTCGACTCCTCGCCCGCCTCAGCAAGCACCTGCCCGTCGGCGGCGACTACCAGCGAGCCACCACCATAGGTGAAATTGGGGTCGGTTCCGGTCCGATTACAGGCGATGACCGCGGTCTGGTTCTCGATGGCGCGGGCAATGGCCAGCGTCCTCCAGTGCTCGAGGCGGACTGCTGGCCAGTTGGCCATGACGACGAAACAGTCGGCTCCAGCCAGCGAAGCGGCCCGAAAGACCTCTGGAAAGCGGAGGTCATAGCAGATCAGTGGGCAGAGATTGGTGCCAGCAATATCTCTGAATATCTTCAGCGTGTTGCCGGCTTGATAGGACTCTCCCCCTTCAATAAGCGAGAACGGGTGCAGTTTCGTGGCAACACCCTGCAAGGTGCCGTTGGGGGTCAGCACTCCGGCGACATTTTCGCAGGTGCCCGTGTCGGAGTGCTGTGCCCACCCGTGGACCACCCAGCAGCCAGTTTGGTTAGCCAGCGAAGCGGCCCATGCTTGAGACCTGTCATCAGCCGTCTGATTGACGTCCATACTGAAGCCGACGTCGCCCAATTCGGGCAGGACGATGACGCCGCCAGCTTCTACAGCGGCGTCTTGGAGCATGGATTCGACCTTGCCCCAGTTGGTGGGCTTGTCCTCCCACGCGATGTCGAACTGAACCAAATGGACTCGCATGACGGAAGGGCGACCGACGGGATTTGAACCCGCGACTTCCTGGACCACAACCAGGTGCTCTACCCCTGAGCTACGGTCGCCGTAGTGAAGATGCCTAGCGTACCGCGCCAATGCAGAAAGGGCTATGTAAGGAGGACAGATCGTCCACGATCTTGCACGCTCTCAGTGGTGAAATACACCCCTTTGGGACGATTGACGAGGTACAATCTCTCTCTTCACCCTTGAGATTGCCCGAAGGCCTACATCGAGGCGTTACACGGAGCACCGGCTATGACCACCGCCACAACCCACCGCTCGCTCTCCTTCCCAACCACCATGCATGACAACAAGCCCGCGGCTTGGCTTATCGAAGAGGCCATTCGACGTGGCGAGGGTGTGCTGGCGGCCAATGGTGCACTGGCGTGTGACACGGGTGAACGAACAGGTCGCAGCCCCAACGACAAGTTTCTTGAAGACACGCCTGGCATTCATGACAGCATCGATTGGGGCAAGGTCAATCGGCCAATCACACCGGCCCAGTTCACATCACTGGAAGAGTTGGCCCGAGAGCATCTTGGGTCGCGTGATGAGTTGTATCGCTTCGATGGTTACTGCGGCGCTGATACCGACTATCGCCTGAAGGTCAGTGTGGTAACTGAACTGGCGTGGCACAGTCTTTTTGCCGCGACGCTCTTCATCAAGGCTTCGGCGGAAGATCGAGTGGACTTCGACCCAGACTGGACCATCATCAACGCATCGACGTTGAAGATCGACGACTGGAAGGAGCGTGGGCTCAATGGTCCCATGGCGATCCTCCAGTCGCTCGAACAGAAGAAGGTCGTCATTATTGGTACTGAGTATGCCGGCGAAATGAAGAAGTCGATCTTTTACGCCATGAACTACGACATGCCTGACGCGGGTGTCTTCCCAATGCACTGTTCGGCCAATGTCTCCAAGGATGACACGTCGAATGTGGCTCTTTTCTTTGGATTGTCGGGGACTGGCAAGACAACACTGTCAGCGGATCCGGATCGCCCACTGATTGGAGACGATGAGCATGGGTGGTCCGACAAGGGCGTTTTCAACTTCGAGGGGGGCTGCTACGCCAAATGCATCAAACTGTCCCACGCTGGCGAACCCCAAATTTGGGATGCCATTCGTTTCGGATCCGTTCTTGAGAACACCGTGCTCAACCCCGACACCCGCGTGCCGGACTATGACCTTGATACGAAGACGGAAAATACTCGCGTGACCTATCCGGTCACCTATATTCCCGGCGCACGCATTCCATCGGTGGGTGGACATCCCAAGAACGTCATCTTTCTGACGGCCGATGCTTCGGGCGTACTGCCACCAGTGGCCAAATTGACCCGCGAGCAGGCGATGTACTACTTCGTCAATGGCTATACCTCGAAACTCGGCGGAACCGAAGCAGGCATTACAGAGCCAACGCCGAACTTCAGCCCGTGTTTCGGTGGCCCCTTCTTGCCACGACCGCCCATGGTGTACGCCGATTGGCTTGATCGTCGCGTGCAAGAACAGGGGGCTGACGTGTGGCTGATCAACACCGGTTGGACTGGTGGTCCCTACGGTGTTGGTGAGCGTTGCCGCTTGGCCTGGACGCGAGCAATCGTGCGGGCCATTCTTGACGGTTCGCTCAAAGATTCGGACTGGACCGTCGATGCGGTTTTCGGACTTCATACGCCCGACTCCTGTCAGGGAGTTCCTTCGGACGTCCTGCAAGCACGCAATACATGGAACGACCCGGCCGACTGGATGACGGCGGCCAATGCCTTGGCGGCCAAGTTCCGTGCCAATGATGCGAACTACGAACTCAGCGATGAGGTGCGGTCTGCGGGGCCGACTGTCTGACCAATTGCGTTTCGTTCTGTTTGAATGACAAAGCCCCAGAGTTCCCTGTGGAAACTCTGGGGCTTGTGATATTAGAACGCTTGGTTCACGGCCAAGCTTTTTGCCGGGAGTAGATTTGCGACGCTGAGATCTCTCATTCAGGGGGCACAAGAAAGGGGGTGGAGGCCAATTCGGTGGGGCCCGCTGTAGTGGGCGCATCTGCAAGCACAGCGGGAAGTGGTTGCGCAATCAGCAGCAAAATGACCAATAGGCAGACGATCACGGCCCCAGTTCATTGCAGTTGGAGGGGTCTGCCAGTACTTGAGGGGAATTTGGGGCACGGCAACCTGAGCCAGCGTTTGGGGGGCACTTGGGGTCGCGGGGGGCACAGTGGGTAAGTGCTGTTTAGAGAGGCTGATACGGTTGTCCATGGTCAAATTTGTACTCAGGATAGAGTGAGTCTGATAATCAGTTGACTGGCGGGGTGGACATATTCCAAGGGGGAACGAAGTGTGGGTTTTGAGGACTCTTCCTGAAAGAACGGTGGGTCTTAATGAACTGTCCCTCTCGATGGTCCGACCTAGTTGGCGGAACCCCCCGCACCTTCACTCTCCCACATGGGCCACTCGAGGAATGAAACAGCCATGACAATGTTCGACAAGGACGTACTGACAACCGGCGAAGTCGCCAAAATCTGCAATGTTGCAGCCCGAACCGTAAGCAAGTGGTTCGACTCTGGCCAATTGCAGGGATACCGGATTCCTGGTTCCAAGGACCGCCGAATCCCGGTTTCCAACCTGATGCAATTCATGAAGTCCCATGGGATTCCCCTCGATGGTCTGATGACCGGTTCGACGCGGGTCCTGATCTGTGACTCGGACCAAGGGGTCTGCGAGACCCTATGCGGTGTACTCCAAGAGGAGTCCAACTGCGAAGTCCAAACTGCGAGCACCATGTTCGAACTAGGCGTTCAGTGCGAACGATTCCGCCCGCACGTCGTGCTCGTCGATACCAGCCAACCTGGATTCGACGCCGCGGCCTTTATGAACTCTATTCGAGACAACGAAGACCTGAATCACTGCCGCGTGGTGGCAATGAGCGGGACTGCGACCGACGGGCAAGCCATGTCGATGGCTCGTATGGGCTACGACTCATCGCTCCGCAAGCCCTTCACGGTGCGGCAGGCACTTGAGTGCGTCCAATCGGCTGCCTCGGTCGTCTGACCACGCTTTAACACGAATCTTGAGACTGCACGACGGGAGGTTGCCATCAGGCGGCCTCCCGTTCTTGCGTGGTGGGCCGTTCGTACGGCATTACTATGCCCGGCGTGAAACTGGCCCTTCCCAGATTTGAACCGATCGTTGGAGATCTCCAAGGCAATGCCTGCCGGGTGATCGAGTTGGCCACTGCGTCGGCCAAGGCCGGCGTCGACGTGCTGCTGCTCCCGGAACTGGCTATCTGTGGCTATCCACCACACGACCTCCTGCTTCGCTCAGGATTCGTCCAAGCGTGTGAGCAGGCGATTGATCGCGTCGCATCGAAGACGCCCGAGGGACTTTTGGTTTTGATTGGCTCACCTGTCTCCCTAGGAGATGGGCGCATCGCCAACGCACTCATCGCCCTGCGGAATGGTGATCGAATCGCCTCAGCTCACAAGCGATTGCTGCCGATGTACGACGTCTTTGATGAAACTCGCTGGTTCACGACCGGCGAAGAGGCATGCGTGGTTGACCATGCAGGCCGAACGTTGGGACTACTTGTTTGCGAGGACCTGTGGCAAGGAGGCGATGCGCAGGTTGATGCCCGATGGTGCTGCGATCCGGTGGCGGACGTTGCAGCCAAGGGTTGTGATGTCATGATCGCAGCGTCGGCCAGCCCAATTGTCATTGGCAAACATCAACGGCAGATTGACCGTCTCGTCGAGGTCTCGGCGGCGCACCGTTGTCCAGTGGTATCGCTCAACCAAGCAGGGGCCAATGACGATCTCGTCTTTGGTGGCGCCGCCCTCGCCGTGCATCCAGACGGAAGCATGTGCCCAGGTCGCCCACCGATGGGGCAATCCGATGCGATGCTCATCGTGGATCTTGAAGATCCAACCCGCGTCGATCACATTACGCAATCTGACGATGAACTCCGATGCCGAGCATTGATCGAATCGGTTCGCTGCTATGTCCAACGCACGGGATCGGGCGGCGTGTTGGTTGGTCTCAGCGGCGGCATCGATTCTGCAGTGACCGCCGCTATTGCCGCGGCGGCCATCGGACCAAATCTCGTCCAAGGTGTCAGCATGCCATCGATGTACTCGCTTGGACAGAGTCACGATGACGCGGCGGCCTTAGTGGAACTTGTGGGCATGCGGCCGCTGGTGACTCTGCCAATTGGCGACCTGCACCGATCGATTCGAGACACGTTGGGCGATGCCGTTTCGATGTGCGACGGAGATATCACGGATCAAAATCTTCAGGCGAGAGCCCGTGGCGTCTTACTCATGGCCATGTCCAACGCTTCAGACAGTCTCGTACTGGCCACGGGGAACAAGTCAGAATTGGCCGTTGGCTATGCCACGCTGTACGGCGACATGTGCGGTGCCGTGGCGGTGCTCGGTGATGTACTCAAGACGCAGGTGTACTCAATGGCCAAGTGGATGAATGCCAACCATGAGGCGATTGGACTGCAGTCCCCTCCCATTCCGTTGGCCACGATTGCCCGGGCACCGACTGCGGAACTGGCTCCGAATCAGTGTGATCAGGACTCCCTGCCGCCCTATGCCGTACTTGATGACATCATCGCTGCAGTCGTGGACCATGACTGCGGTGTCGAAGAGGCCACTGGCCGCACAGGCCTTGATGAGGACTTTGTTGCGTACTGGATGGCGGTTATCGACCGCAATCAATTCAAGCGAGCACAGGCCGCAGTGATTCCCAAGGTCGCTCGACGCAGTTTTGGGCGTGGCCGGCGGTGGCCAATCGTCGCTCGTTAGCATGTCTCAATGCCCATTCGTCGTCTTGCCGAGCACGTCATCAACCAGATCGCGGCGGGCGAGGTGGTGGAACGTCCGGCAAGTGTTGCCAAGGAGATGCTCGAAAACGCCTTGGATGCGGGGGCGACGCGAGTAGAAATGCTCATCGAGGGTGGGGGAATCGACCTGCTTGAAATCATCGATGATGGCGTGGGCATTCCGGCAGATGAACTGCTCTTGGCGGTAGCGCCACACGCCACGAGCAAGGTCGACGCGGCCGAGGACTTGGAGCACATTGCCACGATGGGCTTCCGTGGTGAAGCACTGGCATCCATCGGGTCCGTCTCACGGTTGGAAATTCGTAGCCGGCCGGCGCAGGCCGATGCTGGTTCACTGCTGGTGGTCGATCATGGAACCATCGGTCAGGTCGAACCAGCGGCGTGTCCGCTAGGCACACGGGTCACCATGCGTGGACTCTTTGCTCGCGTGCCGGCGCGTCGGCGATTTCTCAAGAGCCCCCAGGCTGAGACATCGCGCATTCGCCGAGTTGTTCGCGATGTGGCTGCTGCCAATCCCGATGTCGCGGTGCGACTGGTATCGGGGGGGCGCGTGCTCTTGGACTTCGCGGCGACCTCGCCCCGCGATCGACTCATCGCAGCGATGGGCGCCGAGTTGACCGATGAGATGATCGAGGTTGATACGGAGCGTGATGGCATTGGTCTGTACGGATTGGCCGGCCGACCAAGTTGTGCGCGGCCAACAGCATCGCATCAGGTGTTGTGCCTCAACGGCCGCCCGATTGCAGATCGATCGCTTCGCCATGCCATCAGGGAGGCCTACCGCGGGCTCATCGAACCATCACGCCACCCAACCGTGGCCTTGCTTTTGGAAGTGCCGCCTGATCGAGTGGATGTCAATGTGCATCCGGCCAAGACCGAGGTCCGCTTTCGGGACGACCGACTGGTGTACTCCATCATTCGCCGTGGGCTCGAGGCGGCCTTGTCCGGGGCAGACCTCACACCGACCATGCCCCAGCCCGCCTTGGGGCAGGTGCCCGGATCCTCCCCACAGCGAGCCCTGTTCGGTCCACGGGATCGGCCCGCATCCCCCGGCGGATTCGACGCGGTGACCGCGCGGGAGGTACTCGCCGCTGGGGCATCGACCGGGGAACATCGGGTGGATGCGATCGAGGCAGCGCGCCCTGTCGTGCAGGTGCACCGCATGTTTCTGGTGACGGAAGACGCGCAGGGATTGCTCATCATCGATCAGCATGCCCTGCACGAACGGGTCATGTTCCAACGGCTGATCGATCGCATCGAGGCTGGCCCACTGCCTTCGCAGCGTTTGCTCATGCCCGAGATGATCGAGGCAAGCCCCGAGGCGATCGAAGGGCTCGACACAATCGGGTCGCTGCTCGATCGTCTTGGTTTCGACATCACACCTGCCGGGCCCGATGTGGTGGCAGTGCACGCGGTGCCATCCTTGTTGACCGAACGGAATGTCTCCACGCAGTCCTTCGTGACCGATCTGTTGGAGCGAGCGGGGGAACTCGGCCAGATGACCGATGCCGAAACTGCCGTCCGGGATGTGCTGGACATGATGGCCTGCAAGGCTGCAATTAAGGCGGGGGACCCCATGACACAGCGTGAAATGGCCGATTTGCTGAGCATGCGGGATCGGGTGGAACGATCGAGCAATTGCCCGCACGGGCGTCCGACGACGCTCCGACTCTCGATTGAAGAACTTGAGCGACGATTCGGTCGTCGCTGATTCCGGAGAAAGAGTGACAGATTCGCCCCTGTGGAGCGGACTCCTTCTGTAGGCGGTCATATCCGGCTGCCCAACTTCAGGAGCTCCCAAATGTCTCGTATTCCCGCCATTGCCGTTCTGGCCGCCCTGTGTGGTGCTTCGTTCGCCGCAGCTGCCACGATCGATCTCGCCTACACATCATTTGACAGCAGCATCGAAGGTTGGCAGGTCCGCGATACAGTCAATAACAATATCAGCTACTTCACGCCGGACTGGATGCCCACTGGCGGTGTTCCGACGGGTCATCTTGAGTTCGCCGATGTGACGCAGGGTGGCTATGTGTTTGAGGCCCCCGATTCATTCGAGGGCGACTTCTCGCAGGCCGTGTCCAACAACGGTGGTGTGTCCTTCAATTGGAAGGCCGACATGATTCAGGCTGGCAAATGCGTCAGTCTGTCCTTCTATCGAGGCGGCACCCGCCTGTGGATGGCTAGCGATCCCGATCCGCTCGCTGGCATTTGGCACAGCTTCGACTGGACATTTGCGATGGCCACCGGGTGGAAGATCAACTACGGCTCGGGTACGCAAGTCGCGACGCTGGGGGATATTCAGTACGTGCTCTCAGATGTCACCCAAATGGATATCAGCGGCGAGACCTGGACGGGGGTATCGGAAACGACTTGGCTGGACAATCCACGGATCTACATGCAGAGTGTGCCGGCACCGGGCGCAGTGGCGCTGCTGGGTCTGGCAGCAGCGACCGGGTGTCGTCGGAGGCGGATCAACCGCCGCTGACTGGCGGGATCAGCGACAACTCAGTGTGTGATACCAACAGGCAATCGGGCGGGACATAGTCTCGCCCGATTGCTGTTGCAAGACTGCCACGGAGTTCGGCGATGACGTCGTGTGTGTCCGAAAGCACGTCGATCGCATCGGCTACGACGGCACCGCAAGGCAATTCCAGACGCTCATGTTGAAGCCCGATTCGGTCGGCTAGGACGGCGAAGTAACGCACGTCGATGATGATCTGTTTGTCGTTCAAGACCAACTCGTCATGGGAACGACCGTCCCGGCTGGAATGGTCGCCTGAGTCGGCAGTTCCACCAGACCCTGCGTGCCACTTGCATGTGCCAGATCACCGCTTCCTTGCCAGGTTGGTACACGGGCGGTGTCGTCGCCTTGGCTCACCGCCAACCGAAACGCTGGTCGCTTGGTGTTGCCTTGCGTGTCGGTCGACAACGTGACCATCCGCCAGCGGGGCGGTGCGTGCTTTCCGAGCAGTTGTCGAATGACTGGTGCGAGAAAAAGCGTGCTGCACGCCGCGACCGCGACGGGATTGCCCGGGAGGCAGACGATCGCAACGTCGTTGATACGCCCGGTCCGCACCGGCTTGCCTGGTTGCATTCGCACGCCCGACACGAGCCATCGACACCCGAGCAATTCCATTGCGTCGGGAATGTAGTCGGCGCGGCCGGCGCTGATGCCCCCGGTGGTAACAATGAGGTCCACTTCGGGCAGGATTGCTTCGATGGCCGAGTGGACGGCATTTCTGGTATCGGGCAGATTGCTCCGGTGCACAACGTCGCCGCCGCATCGTTCCACAGTGGCCTGGACCATCGGTCCGTTCGAATTACGAATCTGATGTGGACCGGGCGCGACGCTGTCATTGACGAGTTCATCGCCGCTGGTGAAGATGGCAACTCGCGGTCGGCGGTGGACCTCTACAGCCGTGACGCCGACCAGTGCGGCGAGTCCGACTTCGACGGCCCCCATCACTGTGCCAGCTTGGACCACGACATCGCCCTTGGCCGCGTCGGCGCCGCGGGCATGGATGCAGCCTCCAATAGGCGGGGCGTCCGCGAAGTCGAAGGTCACGGGATTGCCTCGGTCGGTGTGTTCGTGGGGCACGACGACATCCAGCAGTTCCGGAACCGCCGCACCAGTTGCGATCTCGACGCACGCATCGACAGGCGTGTCGTCTTCATACCGCTGGCCAGCGGCGATCGTCGCGTGGACCGGCATGGTCTGTCGCCATGAGGAAGCGCGGAATGCGTACCCGTCCATGGCGGAACGATTGAAAGGCGGCAGATCGCGGTCGGTGTGAATTGACGCTGCAAGCACCAGGTCGATGGCTTCCATGAGATTGACCTGCACCCGTTCCCCAAGGGGTTTGATGGATTCGAGCGTCGTGTGCAACGCGTCTTGGTATACCGGGCGGTCGTTCATTGAAGACTCATGGGTTGTCTGAGGGCATGATCATGGGAATCGTCGTGTCGCCAGTCTTGAGCATATGGCTGAGATAGGGACGGCACATGCCGCAACTGGTTCCGCAGCACCACTGATCTTCGATGTCTTCGATGGTGGTGGATGCTCGAGCGGTGGACCACTGTGCGATGGCTGCGAACCGCACATCATGGCAGGTACAGCGGTCCACCGTGACGATGGTGCGTGGGCGTTCGAGTTGGCGTGGCGCATCGGTCATCGGAACAATCGAATCAACGCGGATCATACGCCAGAGCATTGCTGCTCAGGAAACCGTTGCGGGGCCAATCTAGATTGGAAGTCAACCAATCTGGGAGATCGTCCCAGTGCTGACCTTGAAACGGATGGCGCCTGCTCGAGACGTGCCCGTCGATCCACCCCACATGCGTTCGTCCATCTGAAAATGCTTGACCGCCTCCATAGGCAACGTCGTATCCGCCGGTATTCACAGGGCTGCGCATGAACTTGTTGACGCCGCCAAGGCGACCACCCATGCCAAACAAGGCTGTGTCACCGGCACGTCGACACTGGCTTCGCGTCAGCCAACCGAGTCCGTCGAGATTGGCTTTGGGCGTGACTAAATCCCACGCACCCATGCCTGGTGCAGCGCCGCTGACTGACCCCGACTCAGCAGCCACGAATGCCACGTTGTAGTTGTAGCCGGTCACGGGATCGCCAGCCCAGGTTGGATCGGTCGTCTCGGCCAGCGGGCACCGGAGTACCTGACTGGGGTCGGTGACATCGGTGTATTGCCAGAGCGGCCCTGGTCGCAGCCCACCGTCGGGGCGTCTCCACCAATCCCAACAACGCACATCGCCAGACGTTGCATCATGGTCTGTTCCATACAGCAGTCCTGGTGGAAACATGCCAGCACGTTCGGTTGTGTGCAGGGTTGCGGCGCGAGCAAGTTGTCGCAGGTGCGCATCGCACTGCAAGTGCATGGACTGACGTTGCGTCTGAGCAAGCGTAGGAAGCAGCACCACCATGAGCATCGACAAGATGGCTACGACCGTGACGACTTCGATGAGTGTCCACCCTCGCCTCATGACCAAGCCTTGAGCAGTAGCAGCAGGTCGTCTACGCCGACGATTCCATCATTGTTGAGATCTGCTGGCCCTGAGGCTGAGCCCCACATAGCGATGAGTTGCAACAGGTCATCTACCCCAACCGTACCGTCGCCATTAAGGTCGGCACCGCTCGTGTGACCAGCGTCGACGATTGCATCAATTTCAACGTCGAGGAATGCGGTTGCATCGACTTCAATACGCACCCACTGCACCGACGCGAGATTCAGCGGTGCCAGATCAATGCCCACGCCGCCAGCGCTGGTGTCATACAGCACAATCAACTCGTCGTACTGCAATCCGATGGCTTGCGATGGATTCAATGCGGGATCCATGCCCCGCGTTGGATCGGTTGGGATGGTGCCGGCCATGTCGTCGTAGGGCCCTGCGTCCATCCACGCCATCGTTGGCCACGGCGCGTCGGCTTCCATATCGGGTACGTGTATCCACGTCACGCCATCATTGCTGACCAGTACGCGGCCGCCGTCGCCACCGAAAAAGCCAGCGCACTGTCCAGAGGGTGCAGCAGCATCGACGCAGCCGGCGTTGCCAAAGATGATCAGATCGATGCCATGCACATTGTGTGGGTCATCGGCGACTGGTTCGTCGAATCGAACGGTCAGCGCCCCGCCGATTCCAATGGATACCACTTCAGTTGGCATCCATGCTGGGGAGAAGGGCGAGACCACCGTGGGCCACTGTGACCCTGCACCGGTCATCGAGGTCGGCGGTCCCAGCACGACTTCGGGCTGGTCGTATCCGGGGCTGCCTCCAGCCCCAGGGTCAAAGTGCACGACGGTGTCGGCCCATGGATTTGAGGCTGGGAGAGCGAGCACAAGCAGCAGTAGGTTCATCTCAGGTCCTCACAGGCGCCTGTTCGCGAGGCGTCGCTCCACACGGGAAAGGGCCTTCTCCGGCGATGCAGGTGGGGCGGCAGGTCTGGACACGAGGAGCTGCGTGGCGATGTCCTGCCGACCCGTAGGCGCGCGGGTCCAGCGATGAGTGGCTGCAGAGCAGGTCTTCCGGCTCCGGGGACACTCATCTCGGACCTTCCCGCCTGAAGGCTCAGATGCCTAAGGCAGTGGCTTTCCGAGGAGTGGGAGGCGTGTGGGTGCCCAAGGGCACTACAGCCTCCGATCCCGTTACGGCGGCGCGTCCGCGGCGGCATTTCACCGCACTTCCCTTGGCACCGCAGCCAGTGGCACTGTAGTCGATGCGATCCCACCGTGTGGGGGTGCCCGAGAGGGGTGGTGAACACGTGGATCAGCGGGCCCCGCACCTTGTCGGAAACCCTGATGCGGGCTATCCTCGCCCTTCTGGACAGTCCGCAGCCTCTTGCAATGCGTGGGGGGGTTCTGGCGGACTGGTTGATTTTGGAGCCAAGCCAGATGTTGAATCGCATTCGAGTCGGCGTGCAGTCGTCGATCCTGATCGTCATCCTCACGTTGTGTGTTGGCGGTCGTGCTGCGGCCGAGACGCCCATGCCGGTCCTGCTGGATGACTTCATCCATTACAGCTTGACCGCGCAGGTTGAACTGGCCAAGGCTAACGGCGAGGCGCTGCTCAACGGCGGACTGTCCGATGCCGATCTGGCTTCGTACATCGACGACGATCCGCGGCTTGCGGATCGCTTGCTCTTGGCGCTGCGGTGGGCACGTGAAGTGCCGGATCTCAAACCCGTGGCCGCGGCAATTGAATCGCATGTCGAGAAGGGCCGTATGGACCTGGCGAGGGACCAAGCGAGAATCAACGAGGCCATCGGCATGCTCGACGGTACGCGTCGTGCTCGCATGTTGGCGCACCGTCGATTACTGGAAGCCGGCGAGCAAGCTGTTCCGGCCATGCTTGTGGTGATGGCTGACCCCGAGACAGATGCAGCCACCACGCTGAGCATTCGCCAGACGCTTCCGGCACTTGGTCGCGAAGCCGTGACGCCCCTGAGCGTTGCGCTTCCGCATCTTTCTGAACAGGAACAACTCGTGGCACTGGCCGCGCTTGGGGAAATTGGATACCCGCACGCTGCTCCGGCTTTGGTTGCGCTGACGCGGGATGCACGCACGAGTGATCTGGTCAACCAAGCAGCTCGTCACACGCTGGCCCGTCTTGGATACCAGAATGCCGATGACATTGATTTGGCCGAACTTGAGTCCGAACTGGCCTTTGAGTACCTACAGGAATTGGGTCATCTTGAGGCTCGGCCGGTGTTGGTCCGCATGTCCAACGGTGAGATTGAACGTCGCCAGAACATCTGGCAGTGGTCTTCGGAACTCGGCCTGACGCCTGTGACGGTTCCCGATGACTTGTACTGGCCAGTGATGGCCATTGGGCACGCTGATAAAGCCCGCACACTTTCTCCGACTGACCGCGAAGCACTGGCGACCTTTGTCGCTGGCAACTTGCGGCTTGAGAATCGCTTGGGTGACCGCGAGGAGGTACTTCCGCTGCCCAACGCCGAGTATTCACCCGAATTCCACGCGACGATTCATGGCCCGGCCGTGGCACGCGATGTGCTTCTGATCGCCATCGATCAGGATGACCGCGGATTGGCTCGCGATGCCTTGGCGGCTCTTGCCCGCACCGGTGGCGCCCAGACGCTCGTCAGCGGCGAACAACGTGAGCCCATTACCGAAGCGCTCATGCACCCAGATCGATCTATTCAATACGAGGCCGCGCTGGTCGTGGCGAGAGCCATGCCTTCCTTCCCTTTCCCGGGAAGCAATCGCGTGGTGCCGCTGCTTGGTTCAGCCGTCAACGGTAGTTCCGGTGCCCGCGCTGCGGTGATTGTGCCTGCCGGTGATCGACGCTGGAAAGCGATCGAACGGTTGCAGCAACTCGGATTTGATGTAACAAGTAGCGAAGCTGATTTGAGCCAACTCACTTCTGGTGGGGGTGCAGGCGGATTTGATCTGGTGTACCTCGATTCCAGTAACGCTCCAGTCAAGGGCGAAGATCTCGCCATGGCCGCTGCTGCGATTGGTGTACCAACCATTGTGGTGGTCTCCGAAGCACAACTCAACGACAGTCGTTCAGCGTTTGACTCCATACCAGGGGCAGCACCATTGCTTGCTGGCACCAACGATCAAGCACTGGCCTCGGTTATTGAGTCACTGGACGTCGGTACAAAAATGGACGCTGCGCAGCAGACGGCCTACTCCATGGACGCACTCCGCTCGCTGCGTGATCTGGCTCAGGTCCGACCTGGGGGCTTGAATGTCAATGATGCGCTGCCTGCCCTGACGACTGCCTTGGCCTCATCGACGGGCGGCCGGCAACTGGTCGTGGCCGATGTGCTTGCCAGTATTGGTGAGGGCACCGCTCAGCGGGCCATCATCAATGCGGCCTTGAAGACTACCGATTCGCAGCAGCAGATCGCACTGCTTGATGCATCGGCCTCATCGGTACGCCGATTTGGTGACCTGGCAACCGATCGTCAGGCTGCCGACCTCAAGCGTTTCCTCGGGACGGCTCGGGGCGATGTGGCCGAAGCCGCAGCGCGACTCTACGGATCGATGAATCGCGACACGGTCTCGCATGTCACCACGACGGCGACGACGTCGGCTGGTTCCTGATCAAGCCAGGAAGGGCCCTGTAGGGGGCCTGCTATCCTCCCGATTCTGGCCACCCTAGCTCAGTTGGTAGAGCGGAGCTTTCGTAAAGCTCAGGTCAGCGGTTCGAGTCCGCTGGGTGGCTTTGGTACACGACGCCGCGCCACGTTGCGTGGCGTTGTTTTTGTTCGCTGAATCACAACCACTTACACCGGGAAACGCCAGTGGCTCGTCGCTCTGATTGTGTGCGGCACGCTGCATCGGGTTGCACCCGTTGGCGTGGCTATTGTCGTGGCTACTGGTGGGGGTGCCTCTGGGTCTGCATCTGTGACAAGACATCAGGGCGGAGGCAACAGGCGTAGGGTGCCTCCGTAATATTCATCATCGGTGCCAATGAACAGTTCGACACCGTTTCCGTTTTCGCGAACAGCGACACTTTCCACTTTTAGTCCGTCGACATAAGCCTGAACCGTTGGCTCGTCATCAAGTACCACATCACCGGCAATCACTTTTCCGATCTTGAACACCGCACTCCGAAATGGGCCGCGATCGGGATCTTCCACCATGCCCTCTGGGTCGAAAGCAGCCACGGTGTAGAGGTTTCCCTCGCTGTCCACATCCATGCCGACTATAGGACGGCTGTAAAGAGGGTTGCCCGCCTCATCGACCAAGTTCCCTGGCAGAGTAAACCTCACCGACTTGACGCCGCTATGGCCAATGGCGAAGGGATGAAGCTGTAGATCTGTCCATTTGATATCGGTGAATTGCTTACCTGAGTTGCGCTCCGCCCATATGAAGATCAATCCCGATTCAGGGCCGGTCCTCGCTACCGCAGATGATTCGACATTGTTCACCGCCGTGAATGAATCCCAGTCCACCTTGTCCAGTATTCTGATCCGCTTTCTGTCACTGTGCTGTCCCACCACCTTGGCCAAGAAGATCCTCTGAGGTCCTCCGCCGCTATCGCCACTCTCCAGCAGCAGGATTTTCCGAGTCCCGGGAATGCCCGTAGCGCTTTCGAGATCGTTGCTCAGGCCGCCGGGGAATCGCGGTGACAACCGGCGAAAACCAATTCCGTCCAGTGAACTGGGGAGGGTCAACAGACTGACACGCGTGAGATTGTTTTCACCGGGATGCTTTGCATCGGATACCGCCAAGAAGACATCCTCTTCAATCCACACGAGTCCGCTGAGATCCAAGAGTTTCCCCGATGGCTGCTTCGGCCGGGGCCCGGAGGCGGCGCTGTCCTGGGCAATTCCGGCCAGCATG
>CAZGFN010000044.1:0-22407 GCA_964524945.1 uncultured Isosphaeraceae bacterium | reverse complement strand
GCATCAGTTTTGGCACGATGGGCAGAGAACCCTTCTCGAAAAATATTGTCATCACCGATGATCAGTCCCTCGCCTGGTGAGCATGGGTCGTAATTCACATCCTGTGGAGGCCCACCAAGTGCGGCGCTTGGCCACACGGTATTGCCACGGCCCATCTGGAGCGGGCCAGTCAGGTAGACATTGGCCACGAGTCGGCATCCATCGCCAAGCTCGATTGAACCAATGGTGCCGTCAAGGACGCAATTGGGACCGATCGTCACGTTGTTGCCAAGCGAGACATCGCCCGTGATGATGGTTGAGGAATGAATGTCACTGGTCGCGGTGGTCATGGCGGGCATTGTATCTTCGCTGGATCATGGCTCCAACAGCAGGCAATTTGGTTGTGCGTGACCTTGGGTCGATGCCCTACGGCCAAGCTTTGACGCTGCAGCGGCAGTATCAGCAAGAAGTCATTGCCGCGAGGGAGGCGGGTGGTCATGGGGGTGTGCTATTGCTGGTTGAGCATGATCCCCCAGTCATTACGGTGTCGCGGCGTGCGGCGGCGGGTTCACACCTTGTGGCCACACAGGGCATGCTTGACCAGGCGGGCGTCGAGGTGCACGAGACCGATCGGGGCGGCGACATTACCTACCACGGCCCAGGGCAACTGGTCGTCTATCCAATTCTCGACCTTAATTCCTTGGGCCTTCGGCTACACGGATACATGCGGTGGCTGGAAGATCGCGTACTGGAAGTGTTGTCACATGTAGGCATGGAAGGGCATCGCGACACTGAGGCAACCGGCGTATGGGTTGGTGGTGAGCCTACGGATCATGAGGATGGGCAGCGATTCGAAGGTGACCAAAAGATCTGCGCGCTGGGTGTTCGCGTGTCGCGGTGGGTGTCCATGCACGGGCTGGCATTGAATGTTGATCCAGACCTGTCACACTTTGACCTGATCGTTCCGTGTGGATTGCATGGCCGCGGCGTGACGAGCGTACGTCGCGAACTGGGCGCGGCGTGCCCGGAGATGGTCGAAGTGAAGCGAATCATGGCAGACGCATTTGCAAGTGCAGTTCAGTCCGACTCCAACCAACAAACCAACACCTAAGAACGCACCACACCGCGCATGCCCATTGCGCGGTGTGGTATTCAACGGTGTTTCTAAGTGGAGTGTGCGGCGAGTCAGCCCGTTGGGACGAGGTCTACTTTGACCGGGAAGTACATGTTGTATCCCTGATAGAGATCGTTGCCGACCTTATCACCACGGATCTTGATGGCCGTACAGTCCAAAGGTCTGGTCATGCACGAAGGGGCGTTCAGCGTCCAGCCCGAGTGCTTGCCCGACCGGGCATAGTTTCCGTATCCACTGGGCCCTTGAGCACTGGAGATGCGATATCCACGAGGCGCCGTGTACACGATATAGGAGCGGGTGGACCAGAACGTGGTGTGGTCACCACCACCTTCATAACTGCGATAGCGGACGGTCACCTTGACCTGATTGTTGTTGTGGATCTGTGTGTAGGCCCGCATCGAGTAGTGAATGAATTTGAAGGACACGGGAAACCACCGCATATTGCGTGAAGCAAGATCAAAGTCTCCGCGGCTGTGATAGCAGTACATGGATGGGTTGTTAATCTGGCACTGCACTGTGCGGCTGTGCCTGATGTGAACAGGGCGAGATTGGTACACAGGCCGATCAATCCGCTGGAACCCACCAGCGTTGGCACTTGGCATCACCATCAGAGATGCACCAGAAATCAACAGGGCCAAGGCGGCGGGTGTTGTGAGTCGAATAAGTGGTCGTCTAAGTGTGAACATGGCTGTAGTCCCTTTCTAAAGGTCGAACCGACTCTCAAGAAAGAGACCAACCAACCTCTAACGCGCGACATTCACAAAAACTCTCACACGCCAGTGCGGTTGCCTTTGCCCCTTCAGACCGTCACTACTCCACCCCGAGTTCTTCAAGCACCTCGTCGGTGATGTCGCTTCCATCGGGGTAGCGAAGCACGGATCGAAGTCGGATCTGCAGCATGGCGGCATTGAAAGCCTGCGGTCCTGGGGGCGTTTCGAATGAGTCATCGGTGGGAATGAACCGCTCAACGATGTCGATGTGCATGCGATCAGCCACGACATTGACCGCGTCGACGAGTTCTCGGTAGGCACGCTCGACGTGTTCGGCGCCAAGCATGGCCTTAGCGGCGTTGGCCCTCTGTAGGAATTGTTCCCGCTGCTGGAAGAGCGTTTGGGCTTCTTTTGCAATTTCCGGATATCCCGGGTCGTCCTGGGGCAAGCCATCCATGCGTTCTTGGACGCTTTCGAGCCCAGCAACGATCTGCTTTTGTGCAGCGAGGAGTTCTTCTTGCAACTGAGATTGGTCTTCCTGATAGGAGGCACCCTGCATCAGCGCCGCGAGCACCTTGCCAATGTGCACATAGCCGGTGCTGTAGATCCGCTGCTGGGGTTGGTCTCCCCACGCCAAGCGTTCTTCAGCGACGTGGAGTCGGATGGCCATGGCGTCTTTGCCTTGGAGATCCACGGCCGTGGCGGGGCCTAAAATGGTTTCCTTGGGGTCATCTCCAGCACCCGCGGGATTGGTCGCGAACACTCCAGCGAGGAAGGCGACGGCAATAGCACATGATGTGATGGTGATGGTGGATCGTTTTGAAATCCAGAGGCGGTTCATGATGAACTCCGACGTTGTGAGTAACGGTGTGTTACTCGGATTGATCGAGGATGGACAGGAATGCTTCCTGCGGAATCTGCACTGAGCCAACCGACTTCATGCGTTTCTTGCCAGCTTTTTGCTTTTCGAGCAACTTGCGCTTTCGTGTGATGTCGCCACCATAGCACTTGGCGGTGACATTCTTGCGAAGCGACTTGACGGTTTCGCGGGCGATAATTTTTCCACCGATGGCAGCTTGCAGGGCGATTTCAAATTGGTGCCGATCGATTTGCTTGCGCAGTTTGAGCAGCATTGACCGCCCCCGCTTTTCAGCATTGTCACGGTGGCAGATCAAACTGAGTGCCTCAACTGGCGCGCCGTTGACCAGTAGCGATACTTTGACAAGTCGGTTGGCCCGAAACTCGGTGACCTCGTAGTCCATCGTGCCGTAGCCGCGGGTGATGGACTTCAACTTGTCGTAGAAGTCGTAAATGATTTCGGCTAGGGGGATCTCAAAGACCAGCATTTGCCGGCCCTCCGAGATGAATTGTTGGCTTTGAAAGATTCCGCGACGAGAATCGCACAGGGTCATCATGTCGCCGATGTTCTCGTCAGGGCAGATGATTTCAATCTTGACGATAGGCTCGCGAATCTCATTGATCTGCGAAGGATCCGGGAGATCTGCGGGGTTGTGGATTTCAACCAAAGCGTCATCGGTGGTCAGCACCTGATAGGTGACCGTTGGTGCTGTTTGAACAATCTCAACGCCGCCTTCGCGTTCGAGCCGCTCTTGCACGATTTCCATGTGCAGCAGACCCAGAAAGCCGCACCGGAAGCCAAAGCCGAGCGCTTCAGAGTGCTGCACTTCAAAGGTGAAGGATGCATCGTTGAGGCGGAGTTTTTCGATGGCTTCACGAAGCGCCTCAAAGTCGCTCTTTTTGCTGCTTTCTGCCGCTGCGGTGGCGGGGTAGAAGTCGCAGAAGACCATCTGTTGGGGTTCTTCGTACCCAGGTAGCGGTTCGGCGGCGGGATACTTGTCCATGGTGATGGTGTCGCCCACGCGGACATCTTCAAGTGTTTTGATCGCTGCGACGAGATAGCCGACTTCAGATGTCCCGATGCGTTTGACCTTCTCTGCCTGCGGTGTGTTCCGCCCCAATTCAGTGATTGTCCACGTCGTTCCGGTCCCCATCATGCGAATGCGATCGCCGACCTTGAGTTCGCCATCAAAAACACGGACGTAAACGATGACTCCGCGATATTCGTCGTAATGACTGTCAAAGATCAACGCCCGAGTTTCATCCACGGTCGCAGGCCTAGGATCTGGCAGAGTGCGGCAGATTGTGTCGAGAAGTTCCATGATGCCTTTCCCGGTCTTGGCTGAACAGTAGATGCAGTCTTCGGCGGGCAGCCCCAGAACAGACTCGATCTCCATGGCTACCCGGTCCGGATCTGCGGCGGGCAAGTCGATCTTGTTGACCACCGGAATGAGGTCGAGGTCACTTGAAATCGCCAGATAGGCATTGGCCACGGTCTGCGCTTCGACGCCCTGGGTGCTGTCCACCACGAGCACGGCACCTTCGCAGGCGGTCAACGCCCGCGACACTTCATAGGTGAAGTCCACGTGCCCGGGGGTATCGATGAAGTTGAGTTGGTAGTCCTCACCGTCGCATTGGTGGTGCACCGTGACGGCTGAGGCTTTGATCGTGATTCCACGTTCGCGTTCGAGGTCCATCGAGTCGAGCAATTGCTCGCGGGCCTCTCGCTCGCTGACGGCGCTAGTCGCCTGCAACAGTCGGTCGGCCAGCGTGCTTTTGCCGTGGTCGATGTGGGCAATGATGGAAAAGTTTCGGATGTGCATAGAGGGTGGGGGCCGTGGATTGTAGGCCCATGTGGTGGCGGCCACCTCGATGTGATACCGATGCCCCGGCATCTGCATCAGGATGGCCCAACACGGCAACACCCCGCTGCATGCACAGCGGGGCGTTGGGTGTCAGTTGGTATCGATCAGCGTTCAGTCTGTACGTCGACGCTGGTGAAGGCCTGCGGCACCTAGTGCTGGTATCTCGGTGAGACTCCCGGCCAAGATTGCGTTGCCTTCCGTGTCCCATGGTTTGAGCCCCGAAGCCACCGCTATTGTTAAAGCCGATCTTGTCAAAGGTGCTCCAAGATCCATTGAATTGGGTCTGCTTGAAGTCAATTGGACCAGTCGGCAGCCCAGTTCCAGTAGTCCAGAGACTGATTGGCGACGTGGTGTCTGATCTCGGCCTCGGCCAAACCAACCAGAAATGCAGTTCCGGTAAGGGCGACATAACGGGCACGACGAGTGGTTGTATCAGTGGACATGGAGGGCTTCTTCCTCTTACCGACACGCGTGCGCGTACCAGTCTCCTCCAGAAGAAGACGCGATCGATTGAACAAGCCCGTCGCAACCATACATTTCCAAAGGGGGAAAAACGTGACGTGCGGTTCTATCTAGGATGGGATCCAACTCACCCGAAGCACCCGAAGCCAGTTTTTGTAACAAATCCGGCTGATGGCCGCATCGCTCCAACCTCGCGTGTGAAGCAGCGATGTGAGTGCAGGGAGGCATGCGACGTCCCGCAATTCGTCACACATGTCGGCGCCATCAAAGTCGCTGCCAAGTGCCACATGTGTGTCACCCATCACCTCGACGAGGTGCTCGAGGTGTTCGGCCATTCGGGTCAGCGGCATGTCGCTCTCAAACCGGCCATCGCCTCGAAGGTCGCCAGTAAAGAAGTTGCATCCGACCAGACCATCGGTATCAGCGATGATGCGAAGTTGGTCATCGGTCAGATTACGGGCGCTTGCGCACAGGGCGTGACAACCGCAGTGTGTCGCCACGAGAGGCGCTTTGCTAATTGCCGCGATATCCATGAACCCTTGGTAGTTGAGGTGCGAGAGGTCAATCATAATGCCCCGCTCGTTGCAGGCGCGCACCAGAGACTCGCCTGCATCCGTGAGGCCTGGTCCGATGTCATTGCTGCTGGGCCATCCGAATCGAATGCCAGTGCCAAAGACATTGGGCCGCGACCACACCGGTCCGAGACTGCGTAGCCCCCGCTCGTAGAACCCATCCAACTCTCGGAGGTCCTCGGAGATCATCTCGCACCCTTCGATGTGCAGGATGAGCCCGAGTTGATCGCCGGTTACCGCAGCGGTCAGATCGTCGATTGTTCGGACTAAGCTGATGTGGTTGCCCGCGGCGGCAAGTAGATTGTCAAGTTCAGCAAGCAGTCGTTCGGTTTCCCGAGCAGCCCAGTCGCAGCCAATCGCAGGGGGCGTAAAAGTCCATGCGCCGTCATCGCTGCGTTCAGGTTCTGGGGTGGGCAGACCTTCGGGGGCGCGAATGTACAAGGCAAAAAAACCGGCTGCTAGGCCACCGGCGCGAGCGCGGGGGAGATCAATGTCGGTGTCTTGATTGCCACAGAGGAAGGCGTTTACACCGCCACCTTCAGGCCCGAAGACTTGAGTCAGGGTGTCGTTGTGTCCATCGATGATTGGTACTGCTGCAGGCATGGCCTGCAGCATAGGCCCTCACCGGGCTCACTCGACTATGCCGCAAGTGCCCCAACTGTCGCAGACGACTAGAAGATCATCCACGCTCATGCGGGCATCGCCCGATACATCGGCGCACCCGCCGTCGTCCCAGCTTTCGAGCACCATCATGAGGTCCATGACGTCAACGCGGCTGTCGCCCGAGACATCAGCAGCACACTGGACCGGGGGAATCGCATCACACACACCGTCTGCATCGATGTCGAAGTTTTCAATCCAGGCCTGCCAGGTTGAACCGAGATCGTTTTGGCCTTGCAGTAGCACGGATCCAGTAATGCTGGCATTGTCGCCCACGACGGTGAACTGGCCAAGCAGAACGCCATTGCCCTGGCGGGTGCAGGCGTCAGCAAAGTCGATGGATTGACCTTGGCCAGCGATGGGAAGAACGAACCAACTACCGTTGGTGGAGGTGACAGCGCCGCCTTCACCTTCGAAGTCTGTCCAGTCGATGCCGATGTTGCCAAGGCTATTTTCACTGCCCGGAGCGGACGTGCCTATGGAGTCAAGGGCGCCGATGGATACAAAGCTGTCCCACTCGAGTGATGGAACAATGGCGAAGAAGCCCGAGGAAATTTCCTTGCTTGTCGCGCCACCGTAGGGGTTTTGATAGAAGGTGCCGTTGACTGGAGCAATGTTGAGGGAGACTTGTGAGTTGCCAGCAACAGCATCAAGTCGCCACGCATCAGGGAGCACGGCCCACAACCGATACGTTCGGTTGGGTCCGATTCCTTCGACGCGGTTGTCGCCGACGACTTCAGCGGTGAGGCCCACCTCAGAAGTGACAACGAACCAGCTGGCCGATGCGGCGGTTGTCAGGGACAACGCGGTTAGCGTGCAGGCAGTGATTCGTGAACTTAGGGGCATTGGTGCTCTCCGGGGGGCGGTGAATAGGGCTCTCACACCCAACTATGCGGCGAAGACCAGTCTGTGAAAAGAGAATCGCCACGGCGGGCCAAATGGCTCGCTAAACGTCTCTTCGGCTCTAAAAAAGAGCCACTTCAGCCAATCAGTGGCAGGGAGACACTGCAGTCCAACTCAGTTTCGGGTTGTGCCAGCAGGTCATACTCATCGCTGCCAGTAATCCGGCACCGAACGAGTTGCCCTGGCGACAGTGGCTGGCGAGCCTCCACGAAGGTCCGAGAATCAACCCCTGGTGCTTGGTGATAGCAGCGACCAGCCCAAACGGAGCAATCGCCATCGGTGGGCACCAGTTCATCGATGAGGACATCGAAGATGCTCTGCTGCTGGGCCACATAGATGGCATTGTCAAAGGCGATTCGCTGTTGAAGCAGCATGATGTCGGCTTCACGCTGCTGCTTGACCTCGTCAGGCACATGCAGTTTGAGGTCCTCATCCATGGTGCCTGCCACGGTGCCCGCTTCCCGGCTGTACTGAAAGACACCCAAGGCATCGAACTGCACATCCTCGATGAACTCCAAGAGCGATTGATGGTCCTCTGGGGTTTCACCGGGGAAGCCGGTAATCAAGGTTGTTCGAATGGCCAGCCCTGGGATCCGCTCGCGGAGTTGTTCAACGAGGGCACGTTGGTGGTCGGCCGAGACATTTCGTCGCATCGCTGTCAGCATGTGATCGGTCGCGTGCTGCAAGGGCATGTCGATGTAATTGACGATGTTGGGAAGTGACGCGATGGCGTCAATCATGGCATCGGTGAAGTTCGTTGGATACGCGTACATCAAGCGAATCCAACCACCACCACTTTCGTCTGCGACGGCATTCAATGATTCGAGCATCCCGACAAGGCCCCGTTCATCACCAATGTCCAATCCAAAACTGGTGGTGTCCTGACCTATCAGATTCAGTTCGTGGGCACCTTGGGCAAACATTGCTCGTGCCTCATGGATGATCTGCTTGACGGGCTTGCTCCGCATTTTCCCTCGAATCGAGGGAATCGTGCAGAAGGCGCAATTCTGGTTACACCCCTCGCTGATTCGAAGATAGGTCCAGTGTCTCGGGGTCAGCGACATGCGACGCCCATCGCCTTCCCAATATCCAATGCCTTTACCGTCCTTGCCTTGCACGGTCAGGTTGGTGGTGTTGTGTCCACGTTCCTTGGCCGCTTGCAGTGCGTTGCCGGCAATCCAGTACTGGGGCCCATCGGCAAGCGAATTGCCCTGATCGTCCACGCCCGACACCGCTGCGCGAATGCGATCGCGGTCAAAGACGCCAATCATTGCGTCAATCTCAGGTGCCCACTGCAACATGCGAGCGCGATGCCGCTGTACCAGACATCCGGCGACCACGACGCGGGACACGACCCCTTCCCGTTTGTGCTTCATCGCTTGCTCAATAATCGTCAACGACTCTTCCCGCGACGCCTCAAGGAAGCCGCAGGTGTTGATCACGATGGCATCGGCATCGACCCAGTCCGAAACGAGTTGGTAGCCCGCATCGGTCAGATCGCCGAGCATGGACTCGGAGTCAACGAGGTTCTTCGGGCAACCCAGGCTGACAAAGGCGACAGTTTCGATGGCGTGTGGCGGCATGGAAAGACCTTGTCTCGCCTACGTGGCGATGCCCCCACGATACAGGCCATGCTCGCGGATATACGCGCCAACGTCGTGGCTGACGCATTGGTCGAGCGATTCTCCAAGCCCGGCGAGGCTTCGTGTCAACGTGCTTTGTTGGGGCATGCGTGGCGTGTCGACCATCCACGACCGCCATTGGTTGATGGCGTCATGTCCTTGTCCCGCTGCGATGTCCCGCAGCACGTTCTCGACATCATCGTCGCTTCGTACGAGTACGGCGGGCGATGCCAGTGCGAGTATGTCTTGCCAGCGATGCCAGCGATGGAAGGCGTGGGCTTGGTCGGTGCCGATGAGCAGGCGAATGACCACGTCTGGACCGACATCGGCTCGCCACTGCGTGAGTGTGTCGATCGCATAGGAGGGGGCGGGGCGATCAAGTTCACGAAGATCCAGTTCCGCTTCCGGGCAGTGTGCAATGGCCAACCGAAGCATGGCCACACGATCACTGGCATTGGTCGGCGGGCGATCCGTTTTGTGTGGGCTAATGGCTGCGGGGATATAGACCAGTCGCGATGCGCCCAGTATTTCAGCGGCGATCGGCGGCAACTGTGTGTGCGCCAGCGTCGGTGGATCGAAGGACCCCCCAAAGAGCACGATGGGTCCGTCTGGCATCAGGTGCACGGGTGACTCACGACGCGGACCTGCGTGAATTGCCGATGCCCTTCAAGTCCGCTGTGGAATCCATATCCGCTCTGTCTGGCGCCCACCCACGGTGTGCCTTGGGCGCCACCGCACCCTTGATTGATCCCGATCATGCCCGCGGTGAGTTGTCTGGCTACGTCGGCCGCCTGTGACTGGCCAAAGACTGCCGCGCCCAGCCCATAAGGCGTGTCGTTGGCAAGTGCAACAGCTTGATCGCTGTCATTCACTCGCATGATGCACGCAATAGGTCCAAATGTTTCGTCCCGCATGATGGCCATGTCATGGGTCAATCCAGTCAAGACCGTGGGGCGAACCCAATTGCCGTCCATTGGTTCGTCCCCGCAGGCCACCACCGCGCCTTCTTCTTTGGCCTGCGCTAGTTGCGCGAGCACCATGCCCTTTTGTTGGGTGCTCACCATCGGTCCGATATCGACACCCTCGTCGATCCCAGCGCCAACGACGAGGGCTTGGCACTTCGCAGCGACTTGCGCTTCAAATTCATCAGCGATTCCTTGCTCGACGTAGATTCGCTCGGTGCTCACACAGACCTGCCCGCAATTGCGGAAGGAGTTGCGAACCGCAAATGCAACGGCTTTGTCAAGGTCAGCATCGTTGAGCACGATCATGGGATCTTTGCCACCAAGTTCCAGCACAACCCGCTTGAGGCCACTCCCCGCTGCCGAGAGGATGTCTTGCCCAGCGGCCCGCGATCCAATAAAGGCGATGAGGTTGCAGTCGCCCCGGACGAGCGCTTTGCCTTGATCATCTGCACCGTGGACAATCTGAAGGACACCATCGGGCAGCACGCTCATGCAGACTTCAGCAAAGGCCTGGCCGATAAGCGGCACTTCTTCGCTTGGTTTCATCACGACCGTATTGCCAGCAGCCAAAGCGGGAATCACCACCTGCAGCGGCATCAAAAACGGAAAGTTCCAAGGCGTGATGGCTACGGCCACACCGAGTGGATCGCGGTAGAGCGTGGAGTGTGTATTGCCGTCATCGAGTATTTCAGGTGCCAGGGCTACGCCCAGTTCGTCAAGTTCGTCGGCAAGTCCACCGATGCCGTACTGAATTTCGCCACAGCCTTCTGCCAGGGGCTTGCCCATTTCGGCGGTGACCAAGGCACCCATTTCATCGGCCCTGGCTTCGAAAGCGGGGATCAGCCCACGCAAGATGTCCAGTCGTTCTGCGAGGCTCTTGGCGGACCATGGTGCCTGAGCAGCATGGGCACGTTCGAGGATGCCAGCGATCTCGTCAACTGGCGTGATGACCACACTGCCTACCGGCTCGCCGGTGGCGGGGTTCAGGCTAATTAGTTCGTTGGTCATGGTCGTGCTCATGTCTGTTCGTCTCCGGTCAGGGTTGGGATCGCACATCCTACCGCCCCTCCCTATCCTCCTGATAATTCGAATTGCTGAATTGCTCGATCGAATGACAGATATAGGCACACATGACACTCCACCTGCATAACACGTTGACCGGACGCAAGGAAGCCTTCACGCCATTGGATCCGGCGGGCAAGAGGGTGACTTTTTACTCCTGCGGCCCGACGGTCTATGACTACGCCCACATTGGTAATTTCCGCTCCTTTCTCAATGCCGACCTGTTGCGGCGAACGCTTGAGTTTCTCGGCTACGACGTCGACCACGTCATGAATATCACAGACGTGGGGCACATGACCGATGACGCTCGTGCTGATGGGGGTGGGGAAGACAAGATGGAGGTCGCGGCTCGTCGCTTGCTCGAGGCCAAGAAGTCTGGAACCCTTCCAAAGGGTATCGATGTTGACGCAGCGGATCCGATGGCGATTGCGGACTATTACGCGGACGCGTTTCTCAGCGATGGCCGACTTCTTGGCCTCAAGGTAGCTATTGAAGCCGATATACATCCCGAGCGTTTGCCTCGACCCACGTCCTATGTTGAGGCAATGGTCGATATGATCGCCTCGCTCATTGAGCGTGGGCATGCGTATCAGGCCAGCGATGGTGTCGTGTACTTCGATGTGACATCGTGGCCGGACTACGGCGAGTTGTCGGGCAACACGATCGATGCGCTTCGAAGCGGCGAAGGTGGCCGGGTTGACATGGCAACACAATCAATCAAGCACCACCCTGCCGACTTCATGCTCTGGAAACCAGACGACACACACCTCATGCGGTGGCCCAGCCCGTGGGGTGAGGGGTATCCCGGCTGGCATCTTGAGTGCAGCGTGATGGCGCGAGGACTGCTTGGCGATGAGATAGATCTTCACAGCGGTGGGGAAGACAACATCTTTCCGCACCACGAGTGTGAAATCGCCCAATCTCGGGGTACAACCGACTGTAGCTCACTGGCTCGATACTGGTTCCATACACGGCACCTCCAGGTTGACGGCGCGAAGATGAGCAAGTCAGCGGGAACTTTTTTTACAATTCGTGATCTGCTCGATCGTGGCGCGTCGCCCGCGGCGATCCGGCTGGAACTCATTGGCACGCACTACCGGATCAACTCCAATTTCATGCTCCAGGGCATTCGCGACGCGCAGCGTCAGATCGATCGATGGGTGCGTGTTCGAGATTGGCTCGAATTGCATCGCGATGTTGCGATGGATGGTTCTGGTCCTCTGTCGCACGCACTGGGGGCGTTTGAGGCGGCACTGTGCGATGACCTCAATATCGCGGGCGCGCTTGGTGTACTTAATGAAGCGGTGGGACGGATCAATGTGCAGTCGCCGCCATCGGCCGGATCAGGCCCATCTACATGGGCCGACGAACTGGCAGCGTTGCATCGCATGGACTCAGTTATTGGCGTGCTTGATCTGCAAACGACGGCGCAAAAAGCGGACGGTGGTGATATCGAGCAGATCGAATTGCTCATCCAGCAACGCAATGCCGCACGGGCGGCAAAGGACTGGGCCGCGGCCGATGGCATTCGCGATCAGTTATTGGAACTGGGCATCGCGATCAAAGATGAGGGCGGCACAACCGTCTGGGAACGGGTCGTTCAGTGAGTGAGTTGAACGGCAAGCCGATGGTCATTGGCCTTGCCGGTGGTATTGGATCGGGCAAGAGCCAAGTCGCTGCCGAAATGGAGCGAGCTGGTTGCCTCGTGCTTGACGCCGATGCGATGGCCCACGAGTTGCTCGATAGCGAGGCCCTGCACGAACCACTTGAAGAACTGCTGGGACGCGAGGTCTTCGACACCAAGGGCCGCATCGATCGGCGGGCGGTAGCGAATCTTGTTTTTGGTAATCCGTTACTACGAAACACATTGGAGTTACTGCTGCATCCTCGGATTGCCCAGCAGATCGAGCAAGCGATTGTGACGGCCCCAGCGGATATTCGCGGCATCGTGATCGATGCTCCATTGCTCTTTGAGGCAGGGTTGGAAAAACGCTGCGACACGGTGATTTTCGTCGATTCACCCCGCGAGACACGGTTCGAGCGGGTGAAATCTGCCCGTGGTTGGGCTGAAGAAGACCTGACACTTCGAGAAGCGGCCCAAGATGAACTTGACGCGAAGCGTGAGAGATCCCATTATGTACTTGTGAACGCGGGGTCGCGGGAGGCATTGGACCAACAGGTTCGGGCACTCCTCGATCGGCTCGCTCCCACACGTACACCTTGACAGGGCCCTTCCGCTTGGCGGTCGACTCCCACTAGAAGGCGTATTACATCAACCGGTCCTAATCGTTTTCAGCGGCACATCTGTCGCGATACCCCCCAAAGAGCCCATACGAGAAGTTCAATGAGTACCACAACGACTCCATCCAAGCCACCCCAACCGACTCACAATGGACCACGCCAATCGGGTGGTTCACCAGAGTCCAACAAGCCCAACAACAGTGGTGGCTCCCGACAGGGCGGTGGCAACCGCGACAGAAAGCAGTCGATGGCAAAAAAACGACGACGACGCAAGAAACAATCTTCTGGCAACACACCGGTCGTTCCGCAGATCAACCTACAGCCAGGCGAGGTTCCTACCGACGAGCAACTCATCGCCGAGGTGGCTGAACTTGAGGCGTCACTTGACGCCAAGGCCCGCGCCAAGTTCGAGAAGGCCAAGAAGGATGGCTGGAGCCTGATGGCGCTGCAAAAGTTGCCCATGCCTGAATTGCTCAAGATTGCCGAGAAGGAAGGCGTTGCGCACGCACGAACATGCAGCAAACAACAACTCGTCTTTGAAGTACTCAAGGGCAAGGCAGAAAAGCTCGGCCTGATGGTTGCCTCAGGAACACTCGAACTCGCGCCAGAGGGCTACGGGTTCCTTCGAAGCGATGAGTACTCCTTCCTTCCCTCGGCGGACGACATTTACATCGGCCCGTCGCAGATCCAGAAATTCGAGTTGCGACGCGGCCAGGTCATCAGCGGCTTGGTGCGGCCTCCAAAGGAAGCCGAGAAGTACTTCGCCATGCTTCGGGTTGAGTCTGTCAATGGGCAAGATGCGGACTCGGGCATGCAGATGCCCATTTTTGAACACCTCACACCTCTGCACCCTGATCAGCGTGTGTCACTTGAAACCACGCCAGACATCCTTGAGACGCGAGTCATTGACTTGGTCGCGCCGCTGGGATTCGGTCAGCGTGCCCTCATTGTGGCCCCGCCGCGAACGGGCAAGACGGTGCTTTTGCAGAAGATGGCCCATGCCGTTGCCAAGAACCACCCCGATTCGCACGTCATCGTACTGCTCGTGGACGAACGCCCCGAGGAAGTCACCGACTTCAAACGCAACACAGCCGACTCCGTAGAGGTGGTTGCCAGCACCTTTGATGAGCAGGCTTCGCGACACATTCAAGTGGCCGAACTGGTCATGGAAAAGGCGCGTCGAATGGTGGAAGCGGGCGACGACGTTGTCGTGCTTCTCGACTCAATCACACGCTTGGCTCGTGCGTACAACAACGCCACCAGTGGCGGGAAGATTGGTACTGGCGGCGTGGACAGTACGGCGCTCATCAAGCCCAAAAAGTTCTTCGGATCGGCTCGAAACATCGAACATGGTGGGTCGCTGACCATTATTGGGACGGCCCTAGTCGACACTGGATCAAAGGCCGATGAAGTGATCTTTGAGGAATTCAAAGGCACTGGTAACAGCGAACTGCACCTGACTCGCAAACTCGTCGAAAAGAGAATCTGGCCGGCCATTGATATTCCAGCCTCTGGCACGCGCCGCGAAGAGTTGCTGTTGGACGACAAGGAACTTGACCTCGTCTCTCGCCTTCGAAAAGTCGTGTCGGACATGAGCGTCGTCGAAGCGATGGAATTGCTCCGCAGTCGGCTGGGCAAGACCAATTCCAACGCAGAATTCCTCATGACGATGAATCTGGCCTGACTACCGCAGAGGCATTGGCGGGATGAAGGCATCCAAAGCCCCATATTCCGCGTATTGTGTTAATGGGCCTTTGACAGGAGCCGTCTTGTGCACCGACCTGCTTCCATACGACGAGCGTTCAGCTTGGTCGAGTTGCTCGTGGTGATGTCCATCATCGGGTTGCTGTTGGGGATTGCTGTGACCTCACTCACTGGCGCCGACGAAACCGAGCGGGCCATGGAGTCACGCAACCACCTTCGCCAGATCGCCCAGTGGATCGACGGCTATGCCGGGTCGCACTCCGACAAGGTTGTGCCGTCTCGCTTTGACTATTACGACGAGCAAGGCGGCGGCCCAGGTGTCGTGGCTGGGGCGCTGTACTACCGCGATCAAGGCGACACCAATTCATGGATTGCGACCAACAATCCCTATGTTGCCGCGTCTGACCCGCGTGATGATGGCATTAGCCAAGGATCATGGGCCGACATTATCTGGCACGACGCCAATCTCACATCCAATATGAACATCGAACCACGGACGCAGCCCGGGGGCATGGGCGGTGCCGGGCTGACTTGGGGATCTGATCAGTGGGGGGCCCCACAGCGGTGGATGTACGAGGACAACGAGAACGATCTGAGCAACCCACTTCGCTCAGCCGCGGCCAATGTGCACAACTATCCAATGTTTCAGGCCAATGGACAGGGCACGCTCGACAGTCGAGCGGCTCGTGGCCAACGGGCCGAACCACTGGACCCAGAAGATCGCCCAATTGGATTGCCAACGCCGCGAGGTGGAGGTGCCTGGGAGCGAGATCTGCCCGGCTTCTTTGCCGCTAACAACTTCTTCGACGCCCGGTCCATGCGAGATATCACTGGTATGGCAGATGATTCAGCGGTTGACCGAACGGTGACACACGCTCAGGTTCGCTCACCAGATCGATCGCTGTACTTGATTGACTCGTTTCGAGGTGAGGACATCGGGGGCAGCCCCCAAGCGGATCGTGAGGACTACAAAGATCAGACTGAACAGGCCTATCACGTCAGTTTGGTTCGAGACAATGGCGGCCAGCCGGCGACTCAAGAGGTCGACTTTCGGTATGGCGGGCACCAACGCTGCCTGATCATGTACCTCGACGGGCATGTCTCCAGTGAATCCCGGTGGCGAACGCTCAACGACTTGACAGGCTCGGCCGATCAGGTCGGACGGGGTGTCCGAGTGATGGATCTGGACCTGCGAAACCGGGCGGCCCCGCCAATCGGGCCCTAGGCCACCAAGTCACGCCACGGGCGGCATTGTGGTGCTGTGGCGGATGAATAGACCTTATGCGGGCCCGAAGGGGCCCTATGGCATTTTGGCCGTGATCAGGAAATGGGGGGTCTCTGTCCGATGCCCCTTGCCAAGTGATGGTGGATCGGTACAATCTCCCTTTCCGTCCCTGTCCGGGGCGGTTTTTCTTCGCGGTCTGAGTGGCCCCGAAGATGTGTTTGGGCCAAGCCGAGGACGTGACGAATGCGACCTCGACACCAGTGATTTCCGCCACCGTAGCTCAGTGGTAGAGCACACCCTTGGTAAGGGTGAGGTCACGGGTTCAAGTCCCGTCGGTGGCTTGGCATCTTGTACGTGTTGCGGGTGGTCCGCAGCACGCGTGCGCCGAACAGTTCGGCACACGCATCATCGAAGTAATTGGCCCAAATGAGGGCCGGAGCCCATGATGGGCTTCAAGGAATTGCCGCGAGCTTTGCGAATCACACCACGGGACAAGGACGCCCAGATCGCACAGCCACGAGCAGGAGAACCGCAGCGATGGCGAAGGACACATTCGTTCGCAGCAAGCCGCACGTCAACGTAGGCACGATCGGTCATATCGATCACGGCAAGACGACTCTGACCGCGGCGATTACGGCACGCCAGGCAGCCAAGGGTCTTGGTGACGCGCGGGCTTTCGACGAGATTGACAATGCACCGGAAGAGAAGGCACGTGGCATCACGATTGCCACCAGTCACCAAGAGTATGAGTCGGACAACCGACACTATGCTCACGTTGACTGTCCCGGTCACGCGGATTATGTCAAGAACATGATTACCGGTGCCGCTCAGATGGACGGCGCCATTCTGGTGGTCGCCGCGACTGACGGCCCTATGCCCCAGACCCGTGAGCACATTCTGCTTGCTCGTCAGGTCGGGGTGCCCAAGATCGTCGTGTTTATGAACAAGTGCGACATGGTCGACGACGAGGAACTCCTCGAACTCGTAGAAATGGAAGTTCGCGAACTGCTTAGCCAGTACGACTTCCCGGGAGACGACATTCCGGTCGTGCGTGGCTCGGCGCTCAAGGCGCTCGAGAGCGAAGGCAAGGATGACGATGTTTGCAAGCCCATCGATGAACTGATGGAGGCCCTCGATAGTTACTTCCCCGAGCCCGTGCGTGAAGTCGACAAGGACTTCCTCATGGCCATCGAGGATGTGTTCTCGATCAAGGGTCGTGGCACCGTTGTGACGGGTCGTATCGAGACCGGTCAGGTGCACGTTGGTGATCCCATCGAGATCGTCGGTCTCACCGAAGAGCCCACCAAGACGACTTGCACGGGCGTGGAAATGTTCAACAAGATCCTCGAAGATGCGCAGGCCGGCGACAACGTTGGTGCACTGCTTCGTGGTATAGAAAAGGACGATGTGGAGCGTGGCCAGGTGCTTGCCAAGCCCGGCAGTATTACGCCACACACCAAGTTCGAGTCCGAGGTCTATGTGCTGACCAAAGAAGAGGGTGGCCGTCACACGCCATTCTTCTCGGGTTACAAGCCGCAGTTCTACTTCCGCACGACGGATGTGACCGGCGGCTTGGATCTGGTCGGTGCTGAGATGTGCATGCCTGGCGACAACATCAAGATGATTGTCTCCCTTGGTAAGTCCATCGCCATGACCGAAGGTCTTCGCTTCGCTGTCCGCGAAGGTGGTCGCACTGTCGGTTCCGGCGTCGTGACCAAGATTCTCGAGTAGTACTTGGCAGCCCCTTGTGGGCTGCCTTTGTTTCCCGGCGATTTTCGTTCCCCCGTCGCACACAGCGGCGGGGGGGCACGCCGGCGAAAGGCGGTATGTGCCAATGGCCAAGAAGGCGAGTGATCGCGAATACGTCTGGCTCCAATGCACGGAGTGTGGTGATTTGAATTACCGCACGAGCATTCGTGTCAAGGGCGGTATTGACGAGAAGGTGAAGGCGGGGATGCAGAAGTACAGCCCACGTCTTCGCAAGCACACGCTGCACAAGATCAAGAGGAAATAGGTAGGGCGGCGACGCCCTATGACGCGACGCCGGTAGCTCAATTGGCAGAGCAGCGGATTCCAAATCCGCAGGTTGAGTGTTCGAGTCACTCCCGGCGTGTTGGGCCGAGAATCGGCCCGAAGTATTGAGCATGAATGGAGGCGGCCCATGTCCGCGATTTACAAGTCAGGCCAGGGCTACTGGGTGCGACTGATGTCCGCCTACGGATTCGGCGCCATCATGGCGTTGGGACTCGTGTGGTTCTGGAAGGAAATGGACGGCGTGTCCGTCTTCGGCCTTGAACCAACCTACGTTCGCGTGGGTGCCATGCTGCTGGCGTGCCTCGTGTTTGGGTGGTTGGGCTGGGTGCTCATCGGCACCCGGAAGCGAACCGTCGAATTTCTCATCGCCACGGAAGGTGAAATGCGTAAGGTCAACTGGTCGAGCCGCCGCGAGATCGAATTATCGACTCGTGCGGTGATCGGGTTGACCATTCTGACAGCCGTCTACTGCTGGGGCTTTGACATCGTCTTTGCATCAATCTTCCGGTGGATGACGGTACTTCGTACCGGCTGACCGCACACTTGACAGGGCGTGGGAATACTAATCATGAATCCTGAGACCGAAGGAAATGCAGACATGGACGCAACGACCGAGCAGGTGACAACCGAGCAGGTGACAACCGAGCAGGCAACGAGCGAACCACGCCCGGAGCCGCAGCCTGTTGCCAAGCCCAAGCCAGTCATTGATGCGTCCCCCGGGTTCGAGATTTCAGCTCCCCTGGATGATTCGGTTGCCACCGAAGACGAGCACTTTGATCCGGCCGTTGATATGCCCATGTACCGCAAGGGCATGGACTGGTTCGTGCTGCGGGTTGCCTCCAACAAAGAGAACTCGGTCCGCGACACCCTGCAACGCAAGGTAGAGATCGAGGAACTCACGAACCGCATCGGTCGGATCATGGTTCCAACCGAGAAGACCCGCACGCTCAAGGGCGGGAAGCAAAAGATTTCCGAGACCAAGCTGTACCCCGGGTACATCTTTGTCGAGATGATGCTCGAGGACGGACGTATCCCACAGGATGTCTTCTTCCTCATCAAAGAGACCACCGGCGTTGGCGACTTTGTCGGCACTGCCGGACGACCCACTCCAATGTCGCCTGGTGAAGTGGAGAAGATGCTCTTCGACTCCCGCATGCCTGAGGACGAGCCCGAGATCAAACTCGAGTTCAGCCCTGGTGATCTGGTCGCGATCAAGGAAGGTCCCTTCGAGAATTACGAAGGCACCATCGATGAAGTCATGCCCGACAAGGGCATGGTCCGCGTCCTCGTGACCATTTTCGGCCGCCAAGCACCCATCGAGTTGGAATACTGGCAGGTCGAAAAGGGCGAACAATAGCGCAGAGATCGTCGAGTTCAGGCGGACTTTGGCGGTGCGGGGTGTGTTTGCCCATGTTCTTTCTCCTGCTCAACTATCGCTCGCGGTGAAGCCGCCCGGCTGCCGCGCCGGTATCCTCTTCGCCATGATCATCAGCACAGCACTTGTCGTGTCGACCATGGCCGCGCCACCCACTCATATTTGGTCAGCACCACTGTCGTTGGCGCAGCCAGCCCCCGTTGCGCCGGTTGATCAAAGTGTTGCGCCGCTGGGACAGTCCGAGGACATGACAACATCTGCGTCGGTTGGAGCTGGATGGACCTGGCAACTTCGCACCAATCTTAAGGACAGTGGCGGGGGCCGCTTCTCGGTAGATCGTGGCCACGCGCATGCACGTGCCAGAATTGGACTACGCAAGGATTTGGATCTTGTTCTGGGCGGTCGATATCAGCGAGACAACTTCTCGTGGAGCGAAATTCCCGCCGTATGGACATCAATCAACACCACTCGATTCGACGCCTCGCTGGAGTGGAAGGCGTCGCAGCAATTGCAAATCTTCGGCGGCGGCATGACGCGATGGGCGGCCGAAGAAGGGGCATCATTGAGTGATGGCTTTGAGGCTGGCGGCGCGATCGGCGCGGCGTGGGCCTTCAGCGAACGATTGGTGCTAGGCGGCGGCGTTGGCATGCGGACACGCATCCTTGACGACCCGCTGTGGTTTCCGATCATCGTCGTGGAATGGCAGATCGCTGAGCGACTGAGGTTGTCATCGCGGCTGACCAGTGGCTGGGCCAACCAAAGCGGGGCAGAGTTGGTGTATGAACTTCGTGAAGGTCTCGATGTCGGCCTGGCTGTTGTGTTTGACTACCAACGCTTCCGATTGTCTGATGATGCGTCCCGCCTTTCAGGCGGGGCGGGCGGCACCGAAGCGCTGCCGATAACGGCCTTCTTGGCCCACAACATCACGCCCCGTTTCAGTGTCACGGCCTATGCTGGCGTGACGGTCTACGGGCGGTTAACCGGGACGACACAGGGTCGCAACGAGACATTTGCGTCCAATTACGATCCAGCACCGGTCCTCGGATTCCAAGGGACGATTCGGTTCTGATAGTGGGCATGGGCGGGGGTTGGTACGCTGCATTGCATGAGTGACTCGTTTGCACACGACTGGGACCGACTCAAGGCTGAACTGGCCAAGGTCATCGTTGGCCAAGAGGATGTGATCGACAGTGTGCTGACATGCCTCTTTGCGGGCGGTCATGCGTTGCTCGAGGGTGTCCCTGGCCTTGGAAAGACATTGCTGGTGCGATCGCTGTCTGAGGCCTTGCATCTGGACTTCTCGCGGATTCAATTCACCCCCGATCTCATGCCCGCGGATGTGACAGGAACAACGGTTGTTGAGGAAGACGCCCAAGGTCGACGCTTTGTGTTTCGCCCTGGTCCGATCTTTGCGCAAATCGTGCTGGCCGACGAGATCAACCGCGCGACACCCAAGACCCAGTCAGCCATGCTTGAAGCGATGCAGGAGCGGTCGGTGACTGTCGGCGGCGAAACCCGTGCGTTGGGCCCACCATTTTTGGTGATGGCCACGCAGAATCCCATTGAACAAGAGGGCACATATCCCCTGCCCGAAGCGCAGCTCGATCGGTTCTTCCTGAAGATTCTCGTGCCCACATGCGGATGCGACGATCTCTGCGAGATCCTTCGGCGGACAACCGCCCGCGAGTCGGCCGATCTCACCCAAGTCCTCGATGGCGATTCCATCATCGCTTGGCAACACGAAGTCCGGGGCGTTGGCATTCCCGAGACCATGCAGACTTGGATTGCCAAACTGGTGTTGGCCACGCATCCCGGGCAGCCGCATACGCCTCCCCGGGTGGACCGATTTGTTCGTCTCGGGGCCTCTCCCCGCGGAGCCCAGGCTTTGGCACTCGCAGCCAAGGTGGCGGCCCTGCGGGCCAGCCGAGATCAGGTCGAGGCCCAAGACATCACAAAACTGGCCCTGCCAGCCCTGAGGCACCGTTTAATCACCAACTTTGAGGCTCAGGCCGACGGCGTGACCACCGATGATCTAATTCGGGATATTTTGGACACCGTTCCAGCCTGAATAACGAGGCCCAAGTCCTATTCTGGCCGTATCTTGGGGCGTCGACCGATGCCATCGGATTCGGTTCGTTTTGGCCCTGTGGATATTGTCAGCAGCCCGTTGGTACGACATAATCATATGTCCCGAACATCGCACGACGGGACCGTCCTAGTCGGCGGGACATTGAGAGAGACGCATGCAGATACTTCGAGCAATTCCCTTGGCATTAATGGTGGCACTTGGTGGCTCTGTGACTACCGCGTCGGCTCAACTCAGTTTGACCATGGAGCTGCTGATCAACTACACCGATCATCAGCCCGAAGACCCCGTGTCCCTGACGAACTCGTCCCACTATGGAACGTCCTTGCAAGTGTCGGAGACAGTGCTGCATATTCCTGGAGCTGAATTCATCTCTGTCGCAGGCTGTCCGGGCGTCGCAAACTCAGAGGAGTTTCCACCACCCTCGGCTCCCGGTGAACCAGGAACGGTTCATGTACCCGGTCATGTTCGCATCATGTCCTTTGACGACGCGTCGGAGGAGTGGACCGAGCAGTTGGTGATTTCCGATCCAACTAACCCCAACGACAATCGTTCGTTTGGCTATGACGTGAGCGTGTCCAGGGACGGGCAATACTTGGCGTCCTCGGCACCGTCTATATGGAGAAACAACAATCGCAGTGGCGACATGTACTTCTACGGTCCGGCGGGGGGATCATGGGGCCTCCTTAACACTATCGTTAGCCCGGGCAATCTCGACAACGACTTCAACATCAATGATGGATTCGGAAAGTCCGTTGCAGTGGAGAGTTTCAATCATGTCGGTCGTGATTATGTCGCCATTGTTGGCGGCGGACCGACTTCTTGCTGAGCTGCCGGATCTGGGAGAGATCGCAGCACGCGACCGCATCGGCGAAATTCTTCCCAGCTACCAGTCGGCGGGAACGTTTGATACGCCCGCCACATCCAAGTCGATTCAACCCGATGTCTC